>JAKSTD010000035.1 GCA_024402755.1 Alphaproteobacteria bacterium | reverse complement strand
ATATAAGTTCTTGGTATTTGATTTTCTGGCAAAGACATTTTGCGCGCCAAAATACCATCATTAGTCAACAACAATAAACCTGTGGTTTTATAATCAAGACGACCGATATATTTTAAATTTCTATATTTTTTAGCCAACACATCATATATAGTCCTTCGATTTTGGGGATCACGCGTTGTTGTCACCGTATTTAGCGGTTTATGAAATATATACAATTTAGTTTCATTATCTCTTTTTATTATTTTCCCATCGACACAAACTTTGTTATCTTCCCCAACAAAAAACACAGGTGTATTTACCACTTTATCATCAACAGACACACGACCAGATTGAATCAAATCTTCTGCCTCGCGCCGTGAGGCAACCCCGCAATCTGCAATAAATTTAGCCAACCTGATATTCATTTATCTAACACCTTTGCCACCGCAACCACAGCAGCCACTTCGGCACGCAAAATAGTTTTACCCAAAGACAAACTACAAACCCCTGCCGCATCCATTTTTTCAAATTCTTTCGTGGAAAAGCCCCCTTCGGGACCAACGAAAATTCGATTCGTTTTTATTTGTTTTTTTTCTGCTTTTAATTCGTGCGCAAACCGTTCATCTGCGACAATTAAATTTTTTAAATCTAAATTTTCAAATTTTATCGGCTCTTTCAATTCCGGGATACTGTTTCGATTTGATTGTTCTGATGCCTCCGCAATAATCTTTTTCATACGATTCCAATTTATATGATTCGCGACAGTTCTCTCTGTAATAACAGGTTGTAAAATCGCAACCCCCATTTGCGTCACCATATTTAACATCTCGTCCGTCTTTTTAATTGGTGCGAAATACAAAACAATATCATTTGATGGGTCAACCCGATTTGTTTTTTCGCCGATGATTATATTTTTATTATCATCGCTTAACACGGCACTGTATTCCGCACCGCCATTAAAGACCAAACAATTATTCCGCCTCATCACGTGACGAAGATAATGAACGACATCTTTTTCGACTGGTAAAGTTTCTCCAGATTTCAAATTTTCATTTAAATATATTCTTGGTATATTTTGCATTTTTTAATCTTTTATATTATAAAAATCTCTATTTTATGATATAATAGCAACCATGGAAATAAAGTTCAACCTTTTCTCTAACAGTGGTTCAGGCAAGGGCTTGAGTATCTTTGATTCAACGAAATACAAAGAACACGAACAGGCGCCTGTTGCACGCAAATTCTGGAACATCCGGTGGAACATCGGGGTCTGGTTGATATGCGCTTTTGTTTTTGGATTATCTTTTGCTGTTGAACATGTGTGGCGTTATGGCTGGGGGCCTGCAACTGCACATTGGGTTTGGCTGTACATAAAAAATATGTTTTCAACATTGGGGATGTCTGTTATCGCTGAAATTCCATATTGGTTATCAAGAACCGTTCACAATCCTGATTTTGCCTGTGTGACACCATTGATACCAATCATCGTATATTATTTCTTGGCAGACGATACATTAAAATCTGAATTTAATCCCGCCGGCAAAGATAACTATGACGAAAAATCTTCCCGCAAGGCAACAGCAGACGATATCAAAAAAATGGCCAAAGATTTCAAAAACAAGGAAGGCCTATTCAAAGGATTTATGATGGTTCTTGGCTATTTTAAATATGGTGGCAAAGACACCCCTTTAATGTTTGATGAATGTTTATCTACTTTGTGCGTGGCACCTCCAGGAACCGGTAAAACCACAGGTGTTGTAGTTCCAACAATTCTTGACTGTGATACGGTTTCAATGATTATTAACGACCCAAAACCAGAATTGAAACAATCAACATCTGGATATCGTTCAACGGTGGGCCCCGTGTTTATCATGAATTGGGCGGGTCAAGATGACCCAGCACGTGGAATTTATTATCCATCATGGAATCCGTTATCACCAGAACATGTTCCATACAACCCGGAACAACGTGATTTGTACATAGATTCTATGGCAAAGGTTTTGGTTCCAGATGCCAAAGGTGCAAATGCAGACCCACACTGGGCAAATACTGGACGCGCCGGGTTATCTGGTATGATAAACTTTATTGTATCAAAAATAGAACGCGCCAAAGCAGATGATTATTTTTACGCAAAAATAAACAACGGCACACTAAGCCAGAATGATGCCGCGCTTTTGGGTGATTATTATTTATCAATGATGAATGACCCAAATGCGTATGCCGCCTATTCGATGTTGCAAAAGGATGAATTAAATTCTACAAATTATGTTCATGTTGGAACATGGGCACACATCCCTGATTCATGGCATGGGCGCGAAGCATCATTTGCAATGATTCTTGATTGGCTGACATCAAGTCAGGTTGCTATTGCCGAAGAAATGGAAGAACGCAGACGTCAAGGCGACCAAATGGTTATGATGGCAGACCCAATGAAAGATTTGCTACTAAATGCTGTTGAAGAAGCACGCCATTATGCATACGCACATCGCGCGGTTTCCGAACTAACCCAACTTGCAAATACACCAGATAGAGAACGTGGTTCTATTTTATCTACAATGATGGAAGGTTTAGCAATATTTCGTAATGCCGCAGTTCGCAATCGCACCAGCCATTCTGATTTTCATTTTGCGGATTTGCGTGGAATGATTGACCCACGGGACGGAAAAATCAAACCTGTCACAATTTACTTATCAGTAAACCTGGTTGATGCCCAGGCAGTAAATCCGATTACTGCGATATTTATTGAATTAATGTCCAGTTATTTATTATCTCATACACCTGGAACATTGGTCGATGGAGAACACGTTGGACCATGCCCTGTATTATTTGCATTAGATGAAATGCCCAAAATGCAAAAATTAGATGCTGTTATCCAAGGACCTGATTTGGGACGCGGATGCAAAGTGTCATACCTTATCATTGGCCAAGACATCCACCAGATTCAAGAAAAATATGGTGCCGATGCAGCAGCAACAATTATATCTACAACAGCAGCCAAAATAGTTTTGCGCCAAAACGATTTTGATACCGCCCATAAATTTGTTGAAATGATTGGCATGAAAAAGACAAAAAAAATAGAAGTTAAAGATGGGAAAGAAGTAGAAACACCGAAAGAAGAACCCCTTTATACCGAAATGGATATTATGAGATTACCTGCTGATAAACAATTAGTTATATACCAGGGTTGGTATCATCGCCCAATAGAAGCGACCAATATCCAATACTATCTGGGCAAAACAGATGTTCAAAAAAGATTGCTTGCTAAAATCGCGATGGGTGAAACATCACCATTACCCGAATTTTTAATCCCGTCACATCATGCGATTATGGGATATTCTGGGACACCTTGTGTTTTGAATCCAAATACTAATGAAATAAAAATATTGGAACCGATACATTAAAGCTATGCGCAAGATATTTTACATTTGTTTATTTTTGTTTCTTGGTGCATGCGCATCTACAACACAATCGTATTTAGACAATGTGCAAAATAATTTTGCAAACGCAAAATACGAAATAAATGAAACGCCAGTTGATAAACAAAATAACCTAGATTTATTAATAGATGGTATCGCCCTATTTCACACAGATAAATATGAACAAAGTGATTTAAGATTTGAAGAATTTAACAAACGAAACCTGCACGAAACTTCAACCAGTATTTCTCGCGAAGCAGCAGGATTATTACTGGGCGGCGGTGTTAATTCTTACAAACCATATATGATGGATTCACTTTTTGTATCTTATTATCAAATATGGGATTTATTGGCAATGCACGATTGGGCAAATGCACGCGTTGTTATAAACCAATCTTATGCACGTCAGCAAAACATGTCGATTGAATACAAAAAAATGATAGAAGAAAACAAAAATAAAATTTCATCGAACACAGAAATAAATCAACTTATTGATAAAAACACAGCCGATTGGGTGGTGTTTAGCGATATTATGAATCCAGCATTGATGTATCTATCTGGAATATATTTTTTGAACGACGGGGATTTTGATAATGCAATTACATATTTGAAGCGCGCAAGTGGTATGATGCCAGAAAACACATTTATAAAACAAGACCTGGAATACGCGCAAAAACGAATTGCCCCTAAAAATACAACTTGGCATTTTATCGATTCTGGTTTCGCACCACGCCTTCGCGAACAAAATACAGGGATATTTTTACCAAATATTGGTATGGTATATTTTTCTTTTTCTGAACCATACCTGAATAATGATTCTGGCGTGATAAAAAGTGCACAACTGCTGGCAAATGTTGATGCAATGTTTATGACAGAATATCGTGAATATCAAACAAATGAAATATTGCGTTCGTTTACTTCTGCAGCCAGCAAAGCAACATTACAAGCAACCATGTATAATTCCGGCAGTGATTCCGCACCAATACTTGGGATACTTTCGTCTATTTATACAGTGGCTTCGTCAAATACAGATGTTCGCACATGGGCAACATTGCCGAAATATATATATGTATTGCGTGAAACAAAATCAAGCGATTCAAAAAATAATTTAATTTACACACGAATAATAAATGGTAAAATAACAGACAACAAAACAATCAATTTAAAATAACAAAAAGGAGAAAACATGAAAAAATTTATACCGATTGCCTTGGGCTTGGCACTTTGTGCATGCGGTGGCACACGCGTTGTTGATTTAAACGACCAAAAAGAAGTTGCTGCCATGCAGGATGTAATGGAATTGGAATATCGCGATTGGACAAAAACCGCGGAAACAATGACGCAATCAATGTTAAAAAGTGGTGCTTTTCGTGCGGTAAAAAATCCAGTAATCGCAATGGGACCAATCGTAAATGATACACAACAAAGATTTGACACAGACATTTTAACCAAGAAGATTCGCACAACATTGATGAAATCAGGAACTGTGCAAGTTGCGACTAATTTCTCTGGCGAAGATACAACAACCGAAAAAATGCGCAGCATGCGCGCAAACGCAGAATACGACCAAGAAACCATCGCAAAGACCGGAACATTGGTTGCACCGAACATGTCGCTTTCTGGGAAAATGTTGCAAAGAAATTTGAAATTGGATTCGGGCTGGTTTTCGTCAGTTGATACCCGCGTTGAATATTACTTGCAGTTGACATTGACAGATTTGAAAACAGGGCTTTCTGTCTGGGAAGACGAACAGCCAATCATCAAAGAAGGCACCCATGCCCCAACATGGTAAAAACGAACAAAAAAACGACCCGTAATCGCGGGTCATTTTTTTATTGCACAGCAGGTCCAGCGGTAAATGTCCCACTCCCCGCATTGGTAAAGAAAGTTTTTGTCACCGTATCCCACATACCAACAACATTGTCAGAATTGCGTTTTGCTGGTATCCCATTAAAAACAATTTCTCCGCTATCATTGTAAATATTTACATAGCTCCATGAAGATTTACCTGAATTATAAGAACTTGCATCAGCATTATTCGTTTTCCCTATCCACAAAGATCTGATATTAGAAGTATAATTTGAAATTGATGACATTTGCGATCTTAATACCCCATCCACATAAACACCATTTTTAGATATTTTCCAACGATAAAATCTATTAGCAACAACCTTTAAATCTGTAGATATTACACAACTTGCGCCATTACCTCGCCCCCATTGAGAACTCCCCGAAGAATTAGCAAGTCCTAATTGGAACCCCCAGGAAGCACGACTCCAAGTCCCTTCTCCTGCACCAAAAAACATTTGTCCCGCTGCAACAACAGACATGCCGAA
>JAKSTD010000034.1 GCA_024402755.1 Alphaproteobacteria bacterium | reverse complement strand
TGATATAACACGCAAAGATGGTGATATAGATTATGATTTAAGACCATATCCATCTGAATCAACAGATGTTGCAACTATGTCGTTTACATCTGGTTCTACTGGCACACCAAAGGTTGTTCCGTTGACGCATTTTAATTTAATCGAATGTGCAAATTCTTTGGAAGATATGTCTGATTATTATAATTCTGGGGAAATAATATATGGATTTTTACCACTTTATCATATATTCGGATTTGCAGTTTGCATCTTGGGGACAATTCATTATGGTGGCGGATTGGTGTTGCAACCTGTGGTAAATCCAAAATACAAAAATTTAAACCACATGTTATCCCTGTCGTTCCGCGCGTGTTGGAATTGTTCCGTAATAAAATTATAGACGGTATGAAACAACAAAAGAAATGGCGTGTCGCTTCGTTTATTTTGAATAATCAAAAAACACTTAGAGATATGGGACTAGATTTTGTCGTTCGCAAGGTTCAAGAACCTTTGTTAGGTGTTTTTGGTGGTCGTGTGCGTTTGTTGATTGCGGGTGGTGCGGCTACGAAACCAGAAGTAGAAAATTTCTATGAATCATTAGGTTTGGCATTTATCCAAGGTTACGGTTTGACCGAAACTGTTGGTCCAATTTGTATTTCCAAACCAACGAACAAAAGGTTGCCTTATTCAGTAGGTGCGCCGACATCTAATAACGAATGTGAAATTCGTGATAAAGATGAAAACGGTGTTGGTATCTTGTGGGTGCGCGGACATCAAGTGTTTAACGGATACCTTAATAATGACGAAGTTAACGCAACAGTTTTTGACGAAAAGGGCTTCTTTAACACTGGCGATATGATGTATATGGATAAAAATGGTGAATTACTTTTTGCCGGTCGTAAAAATCAAGTGATGGTTTTAGATTCTGGCAAAAATGTTCATCCTGATGAATCAGAAGCGCTGTTTATGGAAATCGAAGGTGTTAAAAATGTCGCTGTCTTTGAACACAAGGTTGGTGATAAAACAGTCGCATACGGTGTATTCCAAGTAAAAGATGGGATGACAATGGAAAAATTGGCAGCCGCTGTGGCAGAAGCAAATAAAAAAGTTGCTTCATACAAATGGGTGACTCATTTTGCGATGACAACTGAAGATTTGCCAATGACCAGTACACAGAAAATCAAACATCATGAGGTTCGCAAAAATTTGATTGATGGTAAATATCCAGATAGAAAAGAATAAAAAAACCGGCAAATGCCGGTTTTTTATTTTCCCAAACAAAGTCGTGAAAAGGTCATATCGGCGATTTCGTTTGTTGTGATTACACCCAATATTTTCCCGATATTATCACTGGCACGACGGACATGTTCTGCAAATATATCATAATTACCATCATATTTTTTTATAGCATTTTCTAATTCATAAATTGTGTCTTTTAACAATTCGTATGTGCGTTCGTTGATAATAATTTTAGATTCCGTGTTACCAATCGCATCGTGCATTTTTTCTTTGATTGCTTTTAACAGTTTGTCAAATCCTGCGCCTGTTTTTGCGGATGTATAAATTACCCGTTTGCTGTTTTTGTTCTTTATCAAATCAGATTTATTTATTATCGTAATGCCATCTGTTTTTAATTCTTTTGGTAATTCGTTATAGACATACAAAACCAAATCTGCGTTTTCAATTTCATTGTGTGTGCGTTCAATCCCGATTTTTTCTATTTTGTTTTTTGCTTCACGGATTCCTGCTGTATCGGAAAGATTTACCAAATATCCGTCAATATCTAGTTGAGAAGATACAACATCGCGTGTGGTGCCTGCAATATCAGATACTATTGCGCGATTTGAACCAACCAATTTATTAAAAATTGATGATTTGCCGACATTGGTTTTACCAACTAGAACGATGTTAAATCCGTTTTGAATCGCACGTGTAGCGCGTGTGTTTAACATTGCTGTTTTGATTTCGTTTAATAATTTTTCCGTCTTTTTAATTATTTTTTTATCAATATTTTTTGGTAAATCATCCGCGTCATAATCAAGAATTGCTGCGCTGTATGCGGATATTTCAATCATTTGATTTCGCCAATCGTTATAGATTTTTGAATCGTGTCCAGTTAATGAACGCAGTGCGTTTTGTCTTTGTTTGTCTGTTTGCGCATCAAGCAGCGCAATTAAACCATCAACATCTGTTAAATCCATTTTATTGTTATAAAATGCGCGCCGCGAAAATTCACCGCGCTGTGCAATTCGTGCGCCATTTTTACGCAAAAATTCAAAGATTTTATTTATTACCGCACTGCTGCCGTGGCTGTGTATTTCAATAACATCTTCGCCGGTAAAAGAATAGGGGGCATTAAAATAAATCGCAATACATTGGTCAATTAAATCGCCATCGTTATCTTTTAAATTTGTAAAATATGCATGACGGGCTTCAAATTTCTTTTTGTTTATAATACGTTTGAAAAGTTTTGATAAATCGTTTCCGCTTATGCGAATAACCGCAACACCGGATTTACCGGACGCGGATGACAATGCGAAAATTGTATCGTTGTTCATATTATTTACCGCTTATTTCTTTTAATGCCATTGGAACCAGTTTTGATACATCTAGTCCTTGGTTTTGTGATACCAGTTTTTGCGCCATGTCAACAATATCTTGTCTTCGATACCCCAGAGATTCCAGAGCCGCCAATAAGTCTGGTAATGCGCCGGTTGTAATATCACTACCAAAATCAAAGTTAGCACCGCCCATTTTATTTTTTAATTCAACAATGATTTTTTCGGCTACTTTTTTGCCGACACCCGGTGCTGTCGCAATAGTTTTTGCGTCCCCAGTCGCGATGGCGGACATCAGTGTTTCTGTCTTGATTGTTGCCATGATTGCCATTGCAACCTTTGGACCGACACCAGAAACACTGGTTAACTGATTGAATAAATTTTGTGCCGTGATGGTTGAAAAACCAAATAATCTTATGGAATCTTCGCGTACAATAGTTTCAATCCAAAGTGCGACTGTTGACTTTAAAGCCAAGATTTCCGGTGTATAAACCTTGTACCCGATGCCAGCAACCATCAAAATTACATAATCAGACCCGATATAATCAATTACACCTTGCAATTTTCCAATCATTTGTTATCCTTTTGTCGTAATTTTAATATAATTTAATCAAAAGGTCAAATATGAGTGGACACAGTAAATGGCACAACATCCAACACAAAAAAGGATTGGTTGATGCAGCGCGCAGCGGTTTGTTTACAAAACTGGCACGCGAAATAACTATGGCGGCAAAATTGGGTGATAAGAATCCAGATAATAACCCAAGATTGCGTTTGGCAATTTTACAGGCACGCAAAAATTCTATGCCGAATGATAATATCAAACGCGCGATTGACAAGGCGTCAGGTGCAAATACTGATAACTTTGTGGCCGTTCGTTACGAGGGGTATGGTCCAAATGCTGTTCCTGTTATTGTAGAGGCTTTGACTGATAATCCACGCAGAACAGTGCCAGAGATACGCAATATTTTTGCCAAGAATGGTGGCAATATGGGTGAAGAAGGTTCGGTTGTATTTATGTTTTCACATGTTGGTCAAATTATGTATCCTGCATCTGTCGGTAAAACTGAAGATGAAATGATGGAATTGGTTATGGAAGTTGATGCAGATAATTTGGAAACATCCGAAGAGGGCTTTATCATTACAACAAAACCAGATAATTTCATGAATGTTCAAAAAGCATTAAGTGATAAATTGGGTGAACCAGAAAATGCAGAATTGACCTGGGTTCCAAATATGCCGATGGATTTGGATGATGAATCCTATGCCAAAGTGGAAAAATTGGTTGATGCATTGGATGCGAATGATGATGTGCAAAAGGTATTCACCGCCGCCGCATAAAAAAATTATAAAGGGGTGTGTTTTATGGAACATGATGGAGTGACAAGATTTTTGTTTTATGATGTTATTGGACAACAATGCCCATCTTGCAAAACTGTTAAAAATTGTGGTTTACGAAAAAGGTTACAAAAACTTAATGATGTTGAAAAACTTGTTGATTATAAGGTCTTAGAAAACGGGGTTATTAGTGTGTCTAGTTTTGTTAATGTCGGGACTGAACGTTTTGTTAAGGTTGCAAAATCAACAGTTTTTGATTTTGAAATTGAAAAAATACGTAGCTGTCATGCGTGTAAAGAGCAGGCAGAACAGAAAGAAAACCATGAACGACCAGGAATGCAAACAATAGTGTATTCGCATGGGTTTGATTATATACATTGTCCAGAAGAAATGAATTGCGCTTCTTGTCCTTTGCGCAAAGAATTAAAAGCTATGGAAAAGAAAAAATCTATTGGGTACAAGGAATTAGATAATGGTGAATTGTTAATTCCAAAGGGAATTTATAATCCAAAGAATAATACCTATCAAGATTTGCAATATTTACAAGAACAGATTTGTAGTAAATGTTTAAAACAGCAAATCCGTTAAAAATATAATATGAAAAAACCGCCGATTTGGCGGTTTTTTTTGATTGTTTTACCTTATTGATTAGCAGGTTTTGGTGTTGCCGCTTGGTTAGCCGCCGCCTTTTGTCTTTGTTCATACAAATCAGCAAAGTCAACAGGTTGCATAACAAATGCAGGGAATCCAGATTCTGCGGTCAATCTTGTTACCATAGCGCGCACGTAGGGGAACAAAAGGGTTGGGACATCAATCAATAATGTTTTCTTTTTTGTTTCTTCGTCTTTTTCTTCGTATTGAACCATGCCAGTATATGTAGATTCAATCATGAAAATTGTTTTGTTGTCTTTTTCCAATTTCGAATGAACCTTGGTAATCAAATCAACCATAAACAAATTATTGTCTGCACCTTTGATATTGATGTCCAGGTTGATTTCAATTTTCGCCTGACCGTTATCTTGTTTAAAAAATAATTCTGGCACATTTGGGCTTTCGAAAGATATATCTTTTAAAAATTGTGAAATGATATTAAACTTTGGCATGTATTTGCTCCTTTTTTTTTCCATCGTTTTATGATAATATAGCATTAAGAATTTGTTTTTACAAGGGGGGAATGGATAAAATGTTCAAATTATATAAATTTATAAAAATTTTGGGGATTATCGGGATTTTTGCCGTTTCCGGTTGTGATTTATCAACACCAACACATGTTGGGGATGATTCAAAAATACCGTCAAATTTGCGGGCTGTGCCGTATTCGAATCTGCCGGGGTGGCGCGATGACGATGTTCGGTATGCGTTGCAGGCATTTCGTAATACTTGCAAGGCCAAAATTCAATATAAGGGTTATGTTATTCCAGATGCGGACCTTTTGCGCGAAAAATGCAATATGTTACCAAGTGCGAGTGCAGATGTTGCAACTGTTCGGGCATGGTTTGAATCGCATTTTCAACCGTATCAGGTTTATGATGAAAATGGTGGTAAAAAGGGAACTTATACTGGGTATTATTCGCCTGTGATACCAGGATGCAAAAAACAAAGTGCAAAGTGTAATGAACCAATTATGGGTGTGCCAATCAATGGCGCAGAATATAAAGGTGTTCCAAAGAAAGATATTGTGGCCAAGAAAATAGGGCGCGTCTTGTATTGGGCAGATATGGTCGATGTTCAAAATCTGCAAATTCAGGGCAGCGGTATGTTAAAGTTAGAAGATGGCTCTTTGATTAAGTTGAACTTTGCTGCGGTAAACGATCTGCCGTTTAAATCGAAGAATGAGGGCGTTATGCACGCCTGCGGGCC
>JAKSTD010000033.1 GCA_024402755.1 Alphaproteobacteria bacterium | reverse complement strand
ATTCAAAGATTATTAATAATCAAATTTATAATGATGACATTGAAAGAGAGAGTTTTAACGAGCATCAAAAAGATAGAAATGAAGTACCAGTTTTTAGTAAAATGAGCTTAAACGACGTTTATATAGAAAATACTCATTTAAATAATAATACCATAAAAAGATTTGTTTTACAAGTAAATTTTATGTGAACAATTTATTTCAAAGGGCGAACAAATGACAGCTAATGAATTGCGTAGATTATATATAGATTTTTTTGTAAAACGTGGTCACAAGGAAATTCCATCTGCATCGTTGATACCAGAAAATGACCCGTCTGTTTTGTTTACCACTGCTGGGATGCATCCTTTGGTACCTTATTTGATGGGGGAATCGCATCCATTGGGGCAACGTTTAGTCAGTTGTCAAAAATGTTTGCGCACAGGCGATATTGACGAAGTAGGTGATGCTACTCATTTAACTTTTTTTGAAATGTTGGGTAATTGGTCGTTAAATGATTATTTTAAAAAAGAATCCATTGGTTTTTCTCACGAATTTTTGACCCAGGTTTTAAAAATCCCCCAAGAAAAGATAGCAGTAACTTGTTTTGCTGGTGATGAATCTGCCCCACGGGATACAGAATCTGCCAAGATATGGGGCGATTTGGGGTATCCAAAAGAACACATATTCTTTTATGGTAAAAAAGAAAATTGGTGGGGGCCGGCTGGGACTACTGGACCTTGTGGACCAGATACTGAAATATTTTATATACACGATAAACCCGATTGTGGGCCAAACTGCGGGCCTGCGTGTGGTTGTGGTAAATATGTTGAAATTTGGAACAATGTATTCATGGAATTTAACAAAGACAAAGATGGCAATTATATTCCGTTGGGGCGTCACAATGTTGATACTGGTTTGGGATTTGAACGGGCTTTTTGTTTTGTAAACGGTGTGTCAAGTGTTTATGATACAGAATTATTCAAACCTATTATTGATAAGATAAGTGAATTGACGAACACAAAATACGAACCAAATAATTACAAGGCATATCGTATTATTGCTGATCATTTGCGTGCATCTACATTTATACTTGGTGATGATCGTGGAATTGCACCATCCAATGTAGACCAGGGCTATATCTTGCGTCGCTTGATTCGTCGTTCCTATCGTTATTTGACGCAGATGAACGCACCGGCGAATTCAATGGCAAATATAGCAAAAGTTGTTATTGAAAAATATAAAGACATATACCCAGAATTGGAACGCAACCAAGAATTTGTAATAAATTCATTAAATCGCGAAGAAGAAATATTTTCACGCACTTTGGAATCTGGAATGAAAATTGCAAAAAAGTATCTGGAAAATGTGCAAAACAATCAACTTGCTGCGGCGGATGCGTTTAGATTATATGATACCTTTGGTTTTCCGCTTGAATTCACCCAGGAATTGGCAACTGAATATGGTGTGTCTGTGGATGCTGATGGTTTTCATAAACTTTACGCAGAACATCAAGAAAAATCTCGTGCCGGGGCAGAACAAAAATTCAAAGGTGGGCTTTCGGACGATTCTATTGAAACAAGACGTTTGCATACTGCCGCTCATTTAATGTTGGCTGCATTGCGCCGTGTTTTGGGTGATTCTGTTATGCAAAAGGGTTCTAATATCACACCAGAACGTTTGCGTTTTGATGTGTCCTTTAACAGACGTATCGAACCAGCAGAATTGGCAGAGGTAGAAAAAATAGTGAACGAAGCAATCGCAGATGCTGTTCCTGTTGAATGTAAAGAAATGCCTTTGGACGAGGCACGTGCATCTGGTGCTATTGGTGTTTTTGGTGATAAATACGGCGAAATAGTAAAAGTTTATAAGATGGGCAAATGGTCAAATGAAATTTGTGGTGGACCTCATGCGAATAATACTGGTGAATTGGGCAGATTCAAGATATTAAAAGAAGAATCTAGTTCTGCCGGGGTCCGAAGAATCAAGGCCGTATTGGTACAAGATAAATAAAAGATTCTTTGTTGCAATAATGTTAATTTTTTAGCTAGGTACAGGGGGGTAAATTTTTGTACTAATTTTTAAGTTTATTGCAAGATAAAAAGGTGATTTCTATGTTCGAAAAAAAAGAAGATGCGTTTTATAAAAACTATTATTTGTTTGGTAAACGTGTTTGGAGAAAACAAAAATCAGCCAAAGAAATGGTGATTTTTATAATGAAGGAAATGGAAGATCATTGTGCAGATATGCAATCAACACTTCGAAAAAATACTAAAAAAATATTAAAATATGTTGATGAACATTATGAAGCAAAAAAAGTAGCAATCAAAAAACACAAGAAATAACCTAGAAGTATTGGGATTTGCTGTATTTCTGCCGAATTTGGTTGCCAAAGAATCTAACGGTTTGGCTGTTGGGTGTTATTGAGAATGTTTTTGTGCGTTTTTACTTTTCAATAAAACAATCATCTATGTTAATTTGCGCTGGATGCTGCACGCATAGCCAAAGTTTGGGATATTCGTCAATGGCGAACAAGCACGTATGTGCCGTATTATAACGGTGATAATCTGGCGGCAACCCTCGGCAATAGATACGAGTATCATCCTGAATTTGCGCCAACATCAGACATCTTGGCAAACTATAAAGATAAAAAAATTACTTGGGACGAATTTGAGCAAAAGTATCGCGAACTGTTGGCTGCCCGCAACCCGTTGCAGAATTGCGATGTAACAAAATTGGATAGAATATGTTTGCTTTGTACTGAAAAGACAGCAAATATGTGCCATAGGCGGTTGGCAGCTGAATATATCGCAGAACATATCCCAGACACCGAAATCGTGCATTTATGATATGATCGTCCAATGGCCACCACGATCTGGGCCTATGCGACGTATTTGTCCCGACTTCTTTAATTTATCCAGATTCCATTTTACTCCATCTGTACTAAGACCTGTCGCTTTTGCTAAATCGGCACGTGTTGCACTTGGATTTTTTGCCAATATATTCAAAATTTTCTGGGTAGTTTTCTGGGTAGTTTTCTGGGTGGTTTTTGTCTTTGTTTCCTTTATCTGCATTTCGCGCTCATCAAGGCGATTTTTCTCACCCAGTAACAAATTACCAAAGAACTTGTTTAGGTATTCCATACTATATGGGATATTTTTTTCCAGATTTTGATAATTGGCACGTACCAGCGCATTTCTGAAATATTTCGCATGCTTTTCGAACATGTCGTTATTTGTATGCAGGCCCAATGTGTCCAGATATTTAATTATAAACACAACCGTAGCGCGAGTATTACCCTCACCAAATGGATGTATTTGCCATATACCAGACATAAAATTTTCAATGTGTTCTATGCGTTGACGTTTGGTTAAATTTTTATAATCGAACTTTTTCTCTTGTGCAAAGTCGTATTCCAACGTTTCAGCGATACTGTCCGCACGACCATAGATAACTGTGTCATTGTTCAAGATTTCTTCTTTCTTGGTTATGTTATAAGTACGGAATTTACCAGCTATTTTTTTATCCAATACACCTTCAAACAAAGCCCCATGAATCGATTTGTATTCGGCGGGACTGAATTTAAATGTCTTTTCGCTTAGTAATTTGGCAATACGTGCAGATACTTTGTCTGCTTCTTGTTCGTCTTGTTCTTTCTGGGTAGATGCAACATTTTCATGATAATAGCGGTTTATTTCCCGTTCTGCATCATAGACCGAGATTTTGCCCTCTATGTTGTCTTTTGCAATACCAATCAAATATTTAGATGGGGTTAAATTATCAACCTGTTGCAAACCAATGGCAACCCCCCAGTTTTCCGCACGCGTGCGTTTACCTGGTTCGCTTTGCTTTTTATATTCGCTAAAATACTGCTTTGGTCTTGTCATATTTGTACTTTATGGTAATCAAACTTTCGCCTTTTTTCAACCAAGAAATTAAAGTAACCAAATCACACGTCCATCCGCCGCATCCTGCGTAAACTATCCCAAATGGCTGCATTGTGGAAAAAGTAAAAATACAATTTAAAACACTTTTTTGAATAAAAAACTGTTTACTTTTTTTGTAAATAAGTTTAACATAACATTGCATCTTGAGGGTTGATATGAATACGGAAGCATATATAATAACTTATGATTTGGTTAATAATACCGATTATGAACCTCTATATAATGCTATAAAGTCGTATGGCACGTGGGGTAAAATAACGGAGTCTACCTGGGTGATTGTTACAAACAGACCCGCTTCGATGATAAGAGATCATTTGCTACAGTTTTTAAAACCAACCGACAGGATTCTAGTAGTAAAAACCGCACATGTTGCAGCATGGCACAATACATTAGCTAGCAACGAATGGGTTAAAGCTAATTTATGTGATATAAATTTATCAAAAGTAATTTATTCAGAAAGGAGAATTTTCTATGCGTAGTTTAACAAAAACCGGAATTCGTATATTGTCCGCAAAATATCGTTCAATTTTAATCAAATGTGCAATTATCAACGCAAGTGTGTTTATTGGTGCGTTCGGGGCGACTTCGGCCATGGCGGCAAATGTTGCGATTTGGCAACACTATAGGGGTGCTGTTAACAACGAAAGTGATGCTACGATAAAGGTAAATGCTGATATTACTTATGATGGTTCAGCCGGAGCAACTAACGAAATAAACCGTTCCTTATTAATAATCAAAAATACGGAGGGAAATGATACAAACTTGATTTTAAACGGTAAATGTAGTGACGTATCTCAATGTAGTGACGTATCTCAAACCAAAGGTCTGACAGTGGGTACAGGCGGTGCTTTAACCCTTACTAATATCACTATGCAAAATTTTAAAGCTACCCAGCAAGGTGGAGCTATTGAGAACTATGGTACTGCAAACATAATCGGTGCGTTTATAGGCAATCTTGTTGAATCTGATACAACAACAACAGCACTTGGCGGAGCAATTTATAATGATGGAATTATTACTAATATAAAAGGCAACTTTACTGATAACTCTATTTCAAGTTCAAGCGCATCTGCGGCTGGCGGAGCAATTTATAATAACGGTTCCATCACTAATATAGAAGGCAACTTTAAAGATACCAACCTTTCAAGTACAGGTACTGTTTCAGGTGGTGTAATTTATAATATAGGAAATATTGATAGGATAAAAGGAGATTTTATTGATAACTCTGCTTCAGGAACGTATGGAAGTGGTGGTGGAATTTTTAATCGCGGAACAATCTCTAGTTTCTCTGGTAATTTTGTTAATAACTCAGTCAGTGCTACTTCTGGATTTGTGCCTCCTAAAGGCGGAGCAATTTATAATGATACGATAATAAACATCCTTGCTGATAATGGTGAACTTAAATTTGATGGTAACTATGTAACTTCTTCATCTGGTCAAGGTGGTGCAATTTATAATACAGGAACAGTTGGTTTATATGCGCAAACAGCCAGCGATAGTATTACATTTACTGGAACAAGTGCCGTAACGGGTGCTTATGATGTTGATGGTATTTATAACACAGGCACATTGAATATCAACGGTGATGGCACAATTACTCCATATACGGGTACGGTTAATCTTTATAATGTTACTGATGCTACAACAGCAAGAGGTACAACAAACATCTATGGCGGGACTGTCAATGCAAATGGCAATATTACTCAAAATATTATTAATGTTAACTCAGGTGCTACTCTTGCATCAAATACCGCAGGTGTAAAAATTATAGCAGATGGCACAGATGGTAACTTAATTAATGATGGCACAATCAATATAACAGGTGCCAATTCACGATT
>JAKSTD010000032.1 GCA_024402755.1 Alphaproteobacteria bacterium | reverse complement strand
ATACACTGGATGCACTGGCCAAATGGTTTGGTGTATCATTGACCGCGCGTGCAGATGCGCATGGTGCATTAATAGACGCGGAAATTTTGGCACATGTGTATCTGGAACTGGAAAATACAGCACCTGCGATTGATATACACGAATTGATGCGCGAACAACATGATGCTTTTTTAAAAACACCAAAGATTGGCGCTGATTTTCCACACCGCACATTTGAAGTGCCGGCGGAAGAATTGGAAATTCACAACAAATTCATGGAAAAATTGTTAAAAGGCGGAAAATAAGTTATTCTTCACACTCATTTGTGATTGTATTCGGGTGTGTTTCGCCTGGGCACGCAGACACACATTTATCCCCATACAAATACTGGTATGCCGTTGGACACTGTTCCACACAAATATTGTTATAGGTATAATTGCAATCATCTGGTTTAATCAGTTTGCATGAACCACCATAGAAATATGTTGCACCATGTCCAAATGTTCCGTCTGGGCAAGTCGATACACAGGCAGAGCCACTAACATAATAATTTGCATCGCATCTGCATCTGTCGTTGACATAAGAATCTTTGTCTGCATCCAGTGCATCTGCCTTTGTTTTTTCGCTAAACGACGAATGGTCTGGACAAAGTAATGATTGATAGAACATTTCAGAAATAATGTTTATAAGCGCATCTTTTTGCAAAGCATCGATTTCTTTTTTCTGGTCAGCAGTTGGATTTCCAACCATCTGCCAATTCGGGTCTTCAGCCGTACCATTGTTTACCATTATCCCATTATTTTGATAATAATCTGTTACAACCTTGTGAACCTTTTGCCCGACATCAACATCATACGCAAACACAGCATATCCACAAGTTAACGCAACATTATAACACGTTCCTTTCATAACACGATAAATGTTATCAATACTAGCCACAGATGACCATGATGTAACCTGGGTATTTTGCTGATTATAACATGTTCCAACATTATTTAAACAGGTCGATGCATAATTTGAAATGGCCTTGGTTTGACCGGCCTTGATATTAACCAAAGCGCGTTGAATATAATTCACAACAACTTCGTTATATGGCAGATATGTTGAATTTTTGCCGTTTGTTTCATAAGTATAATATTGACATTTATCCAACACAGGTCGACATAAACCACCGTCTTTAAACGATTGACCTGTCCCGATTTTAGTCATCAAATAATTAACTATGCATGAACCATCGGTTTTTGTGCATTTTTTATCTGATACCGCGCTTTTTATAAAATCAGCCGTAATTTTTGTGTTATCATACGTGGACATCAATTCTATTATCGCGCCAACATTTCTTCCCAAAACAACTTCGCCATTTTCATCAATATAGGCCTTCGTTGGGTCGACACATTTTATATAATCTTCACCACAAACCATGTCGTCTAACATACATGTTTCCAGCGCACCGATACATTCCCGCGCATCATATTCATTTTTGTTTTGCAATACAGCAAGGCGCGCCTTTTGCAACATTAAATTCGCACTGCGCACGTTATTTTTCAATGTTTGATTTAATTTTTCCAGTCCTTGTTCATAATAAGCACAATCTTTGGCAATCAACAAATCATCATTGCCAGAAATTTGATTTTCTGTTCCACCTGCTTCCTTGCAACGACTTAGAACTGTTTTGCAACGTTTTCTTGCTTCGTTATAAAGGGCGATACCACGTTTAGAAGAAATATCATTCGTTGTTCCAAATAATTCTAAACTGAACACATCACTGGAATCAGAAGTAAAATCAAAATCTAAATCAAGCAAAGAATCCACAGAGGACCCATACAAATCAGTATATGCCGTTGGGTCTTTTATCATTTCAATGATATCATCCAGTAAATTACGATTTTTCGTATGGTCTTTGGTTTTGGTTATTTCTAGTTCTGCCTCTGTTGCGGACATAATCGCACTTATTTCATCCGCAGATAACCCCACATAGCGAATTTGTTGTGCCACTTCGTTTAATTCAGCATTTGCGTCTTCAACTGCCTCTTGCGCAGTGGTATATTTCGCCAAATTAGACGAACATGAACATCTTTTTTGATTGGTGTCCACAACCGCACAGAATTGGTCCATACATTCGTTGTATTGTTGCTGACAAGTGTCGTTTAAATCAGCGGTCTTTTCCATCATTTCTTTTGCCGCCGCCAAAGATTCTGCCGTGACTGTAGTTTTTTTTGCCCCAAAAATCGAAGCGCGCGATTGAATACCGCGAACCTGTTCATCAATGTTCGAACCGGTTTGAACATCAGTATTTCCAATGGTTGCGCGACCACCAACTTCGGCAGTTGATGCACGCAAAGTAATTCCTGCACGACGCAAAGCGGGATTGTTGTTTATGCTGGCTGCCTCAGTCCGGGCGCTGCGCCCAACAGTGTTCACCGCATCACTTAACGTTGCACCTGTTGTTTTACGATTATTCACAGAACGTGAAGTTATGGCTGTTGTCTTTGGTGTTGAATTTTGCGGTTTACGCGTAACATTACGCGATATAGTCGACCGATTAACCGTTGCAGAATTTGTTGAAACCGTCTTTTCTTCTGCCGCGCTTTCATTTCCTGTTTTTGTTGGTATTGTGCGAGATATAGCAAAACTTTCCGCGGACAAAGTCGCGATACACAATAACCCCATGAAAAAACTTAGCCAAAATCTTTTCATCTCTTGCAATATTATACCACAAAAACACCCTAAAAAAAAGCAGATTTATTCCAAAATATTATTGATTATTCTGTGCTGTCCAGAATCTCTTTTAATTCCATCATATCGACAGGCATACGAGATTTCAAATGCATTTTTTCGCCATTTATTGGATGAATAAATTCCAAAACCTCTGCATGCAACATTTGTCCGTTATGTTCACGCAAAAATTGTAATAATTCCGGGCTTTTGACCGAACCGATATGCGATTTTTCACGTCCATAAAGTGGGTCACACAAAACAGGGAACCCATGTGAAGATAAATGCACCCTGATTTGATGAGTGCGCCCCGTCATCAAAGTGCAACGAAAAAGTGATATATTAGATTTTGTCCAAACATCCATAACATTTACGATTGTATGTGCTGGCTTTCCACCAGTTTTAACCATACTCATTTTTTGTCGATTACGACTTGAACGCGCGATATTTCCAGTAATTTCTGCGCCCCCCCATGTTGGAACACCCCAAACAAAGGCGATATATTTACGCGTCAAATCATGTGTTGAAAACATTTTTACCAAACCACGATATGCGGCATCGCTTTTTGCAAAAACCATAACACCACTGGTATCTTTATCAAGGCGATGAACAACACCAGGTCGCGTCTGTCCACCCAATACCGAAAGATGTGTATATGACAATAAATTTTGAACCATGGTCCCCGTCTTGTTACCTGCACTAGGGTACATTACAACGCCACGCGGTTTATCAATTACAATGATATCATCGTCTTCGAATAAAATATCCAATTCAAAATCATTTGAAATGTTTTCGTATGCGATATCCGATTTTTTTTCAACAAGTTCTACAATAAATTCTTCGCCCGCTTTTGTGTTATCTGATAATTTCAACATGCCACCATCTGGGCGTTTAATATTAAACTTTTGAATTTCACTGCGTGAAAATTCTGGCATTTGAACAGATAAAAATTTATCAATACGAATACCAATGTTTTCAGCATCAACAATGAATTTGCGAATATCTGCCATTATTTATATTCCATCCAATCTTTACCACGAACACATTGAGAAATATCTATTTTGAAATTCCTGTCGCCACTGACCGGGCAAGTTAAAATCCCAAGTGTTCGTGCATCCAGCGCTTCTTCGGTGGCATTACGATACGCAAAAGAAATTGTTTCTGGTTTATGCACACAAACAAGACGCAAATGCCCGCTCATCTTTCCATTTGGCGACAACCAAACACGGACACTGTCCGCTTCGCCGTAACACGGAAAAGCATCAAGATAATATAATACCAACCCTTCTTTGATTAAGAATCTGCTGGTTCCGCTTAATTCCCCGCGATATTGTTGCCATGGTAACCCAGTCACCGCAGCCCAACCGACACTGGTCGAAAACAAACCGACGCGTGGACGCACTGGCGGCACAGCATCTTCTGCAATCGCCCCAAAACAAATAAACGACAAAAACAAAGTTAATATTTTTTTCATTTTGATTCCTTTAATTCCACAGATAATCTTTTCACATGTGTTGGGTCCACAGACAACATGTGGTTAAATGTCACAGTCGTTTTTGGTTCCAGTAATGTGGATGGCGGAACAAATGCCTGACGCGATAAAACATTATCATGCGAATCATACGAAATAATCACTATATTCGGCAAACCATATATATCGTCCGTAGTATTTGTAATATCTCCAGATACAAATATGCGCTTTGCCCCGTTTTCATCGGTTACAATATGAATATTTTTTTCGTCTATTTTTGTTATAAGCGGTCTATTTTTTGAGCCGTTTGAAAAATTCAATACAACAACCAAACAAAATATACACGCAGCGATAAGCGCGCGAATAGACAAAATCAATTTTATCGTAGCATTTTTACTAAATGGCATACGCGGTGTCCATACGTGTCCGCACACCGCACACTGCACAGATGTATTCGGTATTTTATCCAAATTGTATTCTGTTTTACAAAAATCACACGTTATCTTCATATGTTTATCCTTTGATACTTTTTATAGCATAAATTATTTCAAATTCAACATTTCATATTTAGCACGAACTTGTTCCTGCATACTGTTAATCGCATTGATATAATCGCCAACTGTCGCATTGACATTGGCAACGATGCCACTAAATATTGTCGTGGAAGATGTGCCAGGAACAGATTCTAATTTTATAATCTGTGATGCCATACGATATAATTCTGGGAAATTAGCATCCGCGAAACGCGCTTTCTTGCCGCTGGTGTCCCAATAATACGATGAGTCTTTTGAATCTTGAATTTTTCCAGTGATTATCAATTTCGGTGTAACAGAACCAGTATAACCAACAGAAACATACGAAGCGGTTATATGCCCCAATACCAAATCCATGTCACCAATAATTTGCAAAGTCGAAGATTTACCAGAAGTTGCCGTTACACTAAAACCATTCAAATTCAATGTGTTCACATACAAATCATTTGTGTAAAATGAAGAAAACTTTCCAGAATCAGCCAAAGTCAACACCCCGCCAACATTTAATGTTCTGGAATCAGAGGTAAAAGCGCCGTTCACAACCGCCGTATTCGAAGAAAAAATAGCATCCACACTTGCACGATTTGAAAATATTAAAGAATCTGCTACAACTTGGCTGACTTTTAATTTTTCTTCGAATTGCGCTTTGGAGGCATTTAAAAATTTCACTTTGGTTATATCGTGTCCATCCAGATTCAGTGGTGACAACATCGTTGCATCGCTTTCATTTTCAGAAGGCAATCGCCATAAATATTCAGTATTCCCACGCGTGGTTGATGTTACACCAATTAATCCTTTAGTATCTGTGATACCAAAATCACTGGTACTGCCATGAAAAGCACCAAACGCACCATAAGTCATATCGCCTTCGATAAATCCAAATTGTCCGCCGCCTAAATTCACTATTTCGCGTGTGCGCAGCGGTGTAATTTCGTTATTTGATAAAATAATAATACCCTGCAATATAGATTTATTTTTATTATCCGCAGTTTTTAAAATCCGCAACTGGTAATCGTCCGCATAAGTTTCTGCAATATATTCAGGCAAACCATAGTCAACCAAATCACTTATTTTCACACGCGATATATTTTTACCCTTTGGCTTCATCAGT
>JAKSTD010000031.1 GCA_024402755.1 Alphaproteobacteria bacterium | reverse complement strand
CAACACTTATTCGCCATATCTATTGCATCTACCATAATTGCATTTTGAATATCTATTCTTTCTTGGTTCATGCGATGCAATTTATTTGCCAGGTCATTCGCAATCAACGGATTATCTGTTAATAATAATTCCAACGCAGGCGATGCAGAATCAAGACGTCCCGCAGCATTAAGCCGGGGTCCCAGCGCAAATCCCACAGCATACACAGATGGTTTTTTGATTCCTGCCAAATCCATCAAAGTTCTAAGACCTAAATTTTGACGCAACCCTAAAACTTTTAATCCTGTTGAAACAAAAGCACGATTTAAATCTATCAGCGGCATGGTATCACAAATCGTTCCCAATGCCACCATGTCCATATAATTCAATAAATTAATTTGATTTTTAACGCCACCAAAAAAACCACGTTTTTTCAATTCACGATTTAACGAAACCAATGTCAAAAATGCGACCCCAACACCAGCCAAAAAAGACAACCCAGATGTATCATCCACACGTTTAGGGTTCACCACAGCATCTGCATTTGGCAAAACATTATCTGGCGAATGATGGTCTGTGACAACAACTTTTAACCCTAATTCTTTTGCCCTTTCTACTTCTTTAATTCCGCTAATACCACAATCGACAGTAATCATTAAATCTACACCAGTTTGTGCTATTTGTTCTATGGCAGAAACATTAAGTCCATATCCTTCACCTTCACGGGTTGGCAAATGCCACGAAACATCGATACCGATTTCGCGCAAATATTTCACAAACAAAGCTGTCGAAGTTATTCCATCTACATCATAATCGCCATATATTGCAATTTTTTCATTTTTACAAATTGCATCTGCGATTATCCCAGTTGCTTTATCCATATCTTTCAAACCGGATGGATCAGGCATATATTCTTTGATAGAAGGATGCAGGAAACGTTCCACTGCAATATCACCATTAATGCCACGTGAATTTAAAATATGTTTTATCAAAATCTCTGTATCGGTTGAACCTTTGTCCAGATTATAATCATCCGACACAGCCCACACTTTCCCCAGCATGGACTTTTCTACTATATTACGCACACTATACTCTTTTTTTTATTATCGGTATAATTATAATATAAATTTATTCAAATAGCAATGGGATGATTCCATCTAATATTGCACCTGCTGTTGGCACAGCATTCCAAGCGGCCGTTTTCCAACCACCGGACTCTGTTGTCCCTTGTGGTTCATCCAACATAACCATAATAATATACTGTGGCGCAGATACCGGAAAAATTCCGGTAAACACAGTTGTATTTCTGTTTTTATCGACCCGTCTGTCTGAACCTCTTTTTTCAGCTGTCCCTGTTTTTCCCCCGATTTCTATTCCTTTGACACGTGCTTTCTTGGCCGTAGTTTCTTCTGCGATATGAAACATAATTGTCCGCAATGTTGATGAAATTTCAGGGCTAAGCACTCTTTCACCGCGCACAGCACCGATATTTCTTTTTAACAAAGTTGGATATATATATATTCCGCCATTTGTCATAGAATTTACAGCCAACAATAAATGCATAGGTGTGACAGCAATTCCATGTCCAAATGATGCAGTCGCCCTTTCTGTTGGTCCCCATGTGCGGTAAGTCAATCCTGTTTCTGTTTTACCAGATTCCAAATTCAAAGGTTTATTAAATTGCAATGTTTCAAAAAACTCTTTTTGTGCCCCATCTGGTAAATCCAAAGCGATTCGCGCACTACCCACATTACAAGAATATAACATTATATCTGGTGCCCTTAATGTTCTTTTTCCCATTTTTTTTACAACATCGCGTTTAAAAGAAGAAACATCGTCAATGGGTTTACGCAGCGCAGCTCGTCCATATTTGTCATATATCATCAAGGGTTCACTAATTTTATAATCTTTATTCTGCAAACCATTTTTGTATGCCAGTGCAGTATTAAATATTTTAAATATGGACCCCATTTCAAAGTTATCACGCAAAGCCCTAAATCTGCGTACACTAACCGGACTAGAATTATAATTATTTGGATCAAAGTCGGGTAATTGCACCATCGCAATCATTTCGCCTGTGCTGGAATTCATCAGCATACCCATTGCACCCTTGGCACGATATTTGCTCATCGCATAACTTAATTGTTCATAGAAAATATTTTGAACACGTGAATCTATGGAAAGCCGTAGCGGGTCTTTATTTTCGCGCAAATATTTGTCATATGTGTATTCGACACCTTCCAAACCTTCGTCTTTACCGGCGAATCCCACAACATGCGCAAAAACATTACGTTGCGGATAACGCCGATGTGTGAATTGTTCTACTTCAAAACAGTTATATTTTCTGTGTGCATCTTTGATAAATTTTATTTGCTCTTCGGTTGCATTCTTTTTTATATACACACCGCGCTTGTCAGAACGAACAAGATTAAGTGCATCAACAACACTGTAATCCATAGGCGCAATTTCATGAATAACATTTGCGACATTATTTATATCTTCATTTTTGACCTTTTGTGGATAAAGTTTGATGTTACCCGACCTTACACTTTTCGCTAACACAACACCGTTTCTATCAACAATATCCGCACGACTTTCTATTTCATTTCCATACATACTGTATTTTTTTATATCGTTACTTTGAAGCCCCAACTGCAAAGTTCTGGCGATAAAAATACAAAACATAGCGGTAAAACAAAACATTATCCAACGAAGGCGCACAGCACTTTCGCGGTGATAAATCTCACCTTGGTATTCATGTGGCAAAACATCTTGTCCGATATTAAATCGCATTTTATTCCACCATTGGTATTTCATCTATGTGAACGGTCTTGCTAAAAGACACTGTTTCCATTTTCGGGTTTATTTCTGCAACCGATGCACGCAATAATCCAGCCGACGACAACGCAGAAAACTTGGTTCCTGCGATATCATATTCCTGCTTAGTCGTTTCTAAACTTTGCCGAACAGATTTCAAATTATTTTCTTGAACGCGATAACAGACCTGCAAAAATGCAATCAAACATATAACAGCAAAAACCATTGTTAAACCTATGTTGAACATTTTTTCATCGTCTCGCATGAACCCTTTCCTTTTTATTTCTGTATGTATTTTATCACAAATTCTTAAAAAAACTAATCATAGATTGGATACCGTTTAATCTGGCGGCACCAAAGTTTAAATTTAGCCGTTTAAATTCAGCATCCATATCAATTTTTTTTATTTCATTAACACTTTTTCCATCAACCATAGATAAAATAATAGCAACAATTCCCCGCACCATTAACGAATCGGCATGTCCATAAAATCGACCGCTTTTTTGACAGATTTCAACAAAAGACGCACATCCCAAAATTTCTGTACATTGTGCATTTTTTGGAATATCTGGTAAATTTTTACCCAAATCCATAACAAATTCCAATTTATCGGCTGGATTTTCAATCAAAGACAAAGCATTTTTTATGTCATTATAATTCACAATTACCATCCTTGGTCAGTTAAATCTAATTCGATTCGTGCCGCATCGCTCATTCTGGACAAATCCCATGCTGGGTCCCAAACGAGTTTTACATCCACTGGTTTTCCATCTGTCACAGTTTCAACATTGGTTTTAACTTCATTTAAAATTTCTTCCATCATTGGACAAGTTGGGCTGGTAAAAGTCATTTCAATAACAACCCCATCATCATTTATTGATATATCGTACACCAAACCCAAATCCCAAATATTAACAGGGATTTCTGGGTCATAAACTTTTTTTATTTCATTAATAATGTCTTCACGATTTATTGCCATCTATTTTACCATATCTTTAATTACATTAACGATGTATACGGCATCTTTCTTGGTGTTCCACGGTCCAACAGATATTCTCACAGACCCGTCCACATTTAATTTTTTATGTATCCAACTTGCGCACATATTACCGGCACGCACACAAATATCATGCGCCCCCAGTAACGCACCGAAATCAAGGACATGCATATTTTTTGGGACAAAAGATATCATACATGAATCGCGTGATGTTAATATTTTAATATTCTTTAATTTTGATAATTCATCATATATGAAATGAATCAAATCTTGTCCGCCATCCCATTCAGCCAAATATTCTATTGCCTGGGGCAAAGCGATTATTTGTGTTAGTGGCAAAGTCCCCGCTTCAAATCTTTCTGGGGATTTGTTTAATATGATTGCATTATCAGTAATTCTGTTAACCATACCACCACCAAATTTATCAACATCCCATGCCTCAGGATTTTTAATATACATCACACCAACCCCCGTATCGGCACCAATTTTATGTCCAGAAAAGCACAAAAAATCACAGTCCAATTTTTTAACATCTAATTTGCTGTGTACGACAGATTGCGCCGCATCCACGATTGTGATAACATCTGGATTTTGTTTGCGCGCCGATTTGATTATTGATTTAACATCTTGCAGAACCCCCAAAACATTAGACATCGCGGTTATAACCATAACATCAGCATTTGGAATTTTTTTTATATCGATATTTAATTTTTTATCCAATGGCATAACAACAATTTTACATTGTTTTTTCTTTGCCAACATTTCCCATGGCAAACGTGCACTGTGATGGTCTAAATCTGACACTGCCACGACCATATTTTTTCTGGCGACAGTATTTTTGATAATATTAACAATTCTGTTAAATGCGTCAGTTGTCCCAGATGTCCAAACTATGTTTTGTGGTTTTGCGCCGATAAAACCGGCAACATTTTTTCTGGAATTTGCGATTAATTCGTCAACATACCCTGCCCGTGCGCAAACCCCACGACCAGCATTAGCATAAAATTTACGCAGAAATTCCACCTCGACCTCAACTAATGATTGAGGTTTAAGCCAACTTGCACTTGCATCCATATATACGATTTTTTTCATATCGTTTTTCTCTTGCTTTTTGCTATGATTATAATAAACTGAAACAAAATATCAATAATATTCAAGGAGAAAAATATGGCATTACAGCACGCAACCGATGAAAACTTTGACACGATGGTAAGGGATGGTTTGGTATTGGTGGACTTTTGGGCGTCTTGGTGTGGTCCATGCCAAATGTTCGGCCCAATATTCGAAGATGTATCTGAAAAAGAAAAGGATGTTCATTTTGTAAAATTTGAAATTGATGAAACAAATCGTCGCACCCCTGCAAAGTTTGGCATACGCAGCATCCCAAGTGTTTTGGCTTTCAAAAACGGCGAATTGAAAGAAGCACGAACAGGTCTTATGGATGACGAAACATTAACCCAATGGATTAAAGAATTAAAGGCGATGTAAAAATGGCGAACAAGAACTATAAAGATATTGAACTTGATTCAAAATACAAACCAAAAAAATCAGAACCATATATGTGTACTGAACAGTTGGCATATTTTTATCAGTTGTTAAGTGCGCAGCGCGATGAAATTTTGCAAGACCGTGATGCTGTATTAAGTGATGTTCGCATGGCGGAAAAGAACGAAAATGCTGGTGTCGGTGATGAACAAGACCAGGCGGCGGCAGAACAAGAAATCACTATGAATTTACGTATGAACGAACGCAATTCTAATTTGTTGCAAAAGATAAATGCGGCATTAGAAAGAATTGAAAACGGAACATACGGATACAGCATTATATCTGGCGAAGAAATCGGTATTCAACGAATGATGGCGCGTCCATTGGCAACCATGACCACAGAAGAACAAGAAGAATACGAAAAACGCAAGAAATAAACAGACCGCCCAATCGGGCGGTTTATTTTTTTTCTTGTGTACCGCGGGAGAACGTGATGCCTATCACCCCCCTCCCCGACTTCGTCGGCACTCCCCCACAGGGGGAGAATTTATTGTA
>JAKSTD010000030.1 GCA_024402755.1 Alphaproteobacteria bacterium | reverse complement strand
TGCGATAAACGCGCTGTCTAATGTTGCGGAATCGCATACTATACCATCTGCGACCCGCAGTGGTGCGACAGATGTTGTTGTCGACAGATATACATATCCAGCAAAAGGTTCTGTATTGGATCAGTTGATTGTTGGTGCAGAAATTACAAATAAATTAACAACGGAACAATGTGTTCGTCGTTATACGAACTGTTTGCAACGCGATGATATTTGTGGTGCCGATTTTGAATTGTGTACATCGTCCAAGACATTTTAAAAGCAGGCATTGCTTTGTGATTCAACATTACAACGTTGCCAAGAAACCGGTAAAACACAGTTATTTGGTTCTGTTGCGAATGCAAATAATTTGAATTATGCGGGTGATTCCAGAATCGGGACATTGGTTGCCGAAGGTGCATCTTTGGCGGCATTGAATGCGGTTAAAACATGTCAAAAAGTAACAGATAACTGTTTGGTCAGTGCGTGTGCAAAAAATCCATTAAGTTGTGTCGAAGGGACCAGTTTGGCATCAATCGATGCGGCAAATATTATTGCCGAAGGAACAGGCACTTTGCAAACTTCCCAGGTTATGCA
Source organism: Alphaproteobacteria bacterium (assembly GCA_024402755.1). GTDB lineage: Bacteria > Pseudomonadota > Alphaproteobacteria > Rs-D84 > Rs-D84 > Enterousia. Next base: position 5,289 of record JAKSTD010000030.1, on the reverse strand, counting down.
CGAAGGTATTGAAACAGCCAGTGCTTCGGATGTTCGTAAATTGTTAAAGACCGCATGTCTGGAAACAATCGGTTCAAACAGATATTGCCACATGACATATCGTGAAAAAGTTCCGTCTGACCGTGAATTGGGCGATCCAGATTTACAAGAAGAAGTATTCTCATTGGCTTATTCTGCACGTAAAAGTTATGCGAATACCAAGGTTCAAGAAGCAATGAAAAAATTTGATACCAAGGCAAAAAATTCTTGTGTTGAAACAATCAAAGAATGTGCTATGCGTTCTTGCGGTGGCGGCTTGGGTTCTGTGTGTTATACAAGGTCTAAATCTGGTGATGGTGTGCATGTGAACGATACCAGAACTTATGGTGATATTTTGTCTGGGTGTTCTGCGATTGTGAATGCTGATGCAAATTGTATCTATGCTGCGACATCTGCCGGAACAGATGGATACACATATACATATTATGATGAAGATGGTTCAACATTTAGTACTTTGTTCCCATCTTATAATGAATCCGTATCTGATCCGATTGGTGCGGTTGCAACGTTGAATTCTATACTCTCTACATCTTATAATCCTGCGGCGATTGAAAATATGAAAAAACAATGTCAAACGATTGCTCTTTCTTGTGTAAAGGCCATGTGTGGTAAAGAATATGTAAATTGCTATCGCAGTAGAACGGATATTGTTTCTGGGACATATGATACGGATAATGCGAGATTGGATCGCAGTATGAATAAAATGGGTGGCGTCCTGGATTACAATATCGTTATTGGTTTGTGTATGAATACGGTCAGAACATCATCTGTGTGTGAAGAACATTTGAAAATAGCGATTGCGGATCAATGGCCAGATGATAGAAGTGATACAACTTCATGGAATGGCTATTCGTCTGTTCGTGAAGCATGGCGTGACGCGAATTCGACAAAGGTTACACCATATGCAGATGGTAAGGGCATTGTGATTGCATGTGCTCCGGCAAGCGATCAGCAAATTGCTTCGGCTGTGGTGTCTGCACTTGGTTTAGAAAGTGCGGCAGATTGTACAGGGACAATGGAACCCATTGTTGATAGTCAGGGAAACACTACTTGTGATCAAACTGTTATTGATCCAGAAACAGCTTGTATTTCTGATCAACCGGTATATCAATCGCAAATGGAATATATGTTGACAAATGCCGGGACGTCTTTGTTCCAAACTTTGTTAGCGGATGTCGAAAAAGAGGTTCAAGCGATATATAATGCCAAATTGACCAAGGAACAACGCGTTTGTTTGGGCAATAATAATGGCGGTATTATGGGTAATACAGAAAATGGTTCTACATTTATGTGGGTAAAATTAAGAAACAGCAAAGTGCCAAAGAACTATGTATCAAAAGGTTTAACCGCGAAACAATTCGTTGCGTCTAATGATTTGTACGGTTCGTTCTGCCGCGCAAGAATTACTGTGCAATCTGATGATAAAGATATCCAAGATTTGTTAAAAAACAATTCTGTGGCATACTTTGCGGTTGGTGATTCATTCACTTGCGGTTCTTGGATAAGCGATGCTGATTTGCGCAAGATTTCTGATACTGTTGGTAACCGTGAATTGTGCAAACAGGGTTATGGTCAATGGGTTGATGGCGAATGTAAGGGCAGCAAATTATCAACCAAAGAGAAGATTGCTTATGCCTGGGGCACAGTCGCACCTGCATTGGGTGGTGGAGCATTAGGTTTAGGGTTGACCGAAGGAGGAGTATTATCTAAATGGATGTCTAGTGCTAATGAAAAGAATGGTATTTCTGAAGCAACTGTTAAAAAATGGGGAAAATATTGTACGGATGCAATAGATGTGGCACTGAAAGATGGTACAGATGAAACAGTAAAAAGTGCTTATAAATCACAGGCATATACTGCATGTTCTAATTTGGCAATCCCAGAGTCAGAAGGTTGTAAAAAGAATGTGACAGATGAAGAGTTAAAAGCATTGCGACTAGCATGTGACAAATATGAATCGTATGCCGATAATGGTCAGCGTGGAAAATCTCAAAATGCAGCTCGTATAGCGATTCCAATTGTAACTGCTGCTGCGGGTGGTGCGCTGGGTGCTGGGATAACTGCTTCGGTTATCAAACAGAACAAGGAAAATATTAAAAATACCGCTGCTCAACAATGGATGGATGAAATCGGCGAACATATCCAATGTTATATTGGAACCGAAGAACTGGGAACATACGGTGATGTTGTTAGTATTGAATTAGATTAAATTTGTTTTGTGATGATGTAAAAAAGGTTGCGATTTTCGCGACCTTTTTTTATAATCAAATTATCAAAAAAAAGGAATGTATCATGTTTAAAAAATTATTACGGAAAATTTTTGGTCCACGCGGTAAAAAAATTACAGCTGGGGAATTGGCAAAAAAATTTGGCTTGGAATTAAAAGGTAATGCCAAAGAAATGGTCAGCGGGGTCGCGCCTATTGCAGATGCTAAATCTGGTCAACTGGCTTTCTATTCTACAGAACGCAATTCAAATGCTTTCAAAATTTTGCCGATTGAGGTGTTAGAAAACACACGGGCTTCGGTTATTTTGTTGCAAAAGGAACAGGTTAAACATGCGCCAAAGGGTGCAACACTTCTTGTCACAGATTCGCCGCGTGGAAACATAGTTAAAATATTGGGTGAAATTTATGCCGAAAAACCACGGTTTGGTGTGTCTTATTTCGCAACTGTGGAAAAAGGAGTTTTCTTTCGAAAAAAGCGGACAAATTATGTTGGGCAATATGCAACGATTGAAAGGGGTGCTGTGCTGGAAGAGGGGGTAAAAATTTACCCTGGCGCTTTTATCGGTCGTAATGTTATTTTGGGAGCAAATACTGTTGTGCATACTGGTGCGCATATTGAAAATGCAACTATTGGTTCCGATTGTGTAATAAATGCTGGTGCTGTGATTGGCAAGGATGGTTTTGGTTATACCCGTCAAAATGGTAAAAATGTGTTTATTCCGCATACTGGTCGTGTGGTTTTGGGAAATCGTGTTTCTGTCGGGGCAAATACTTGTATTGATAGGGGGGCAATGTCTGATACTGTTGTTGGTGAAGGGACAAAAATCGATAATCTGTGCCAAATTGCGCATGGCGTTGTGATTGGCAAAGAATGTTTCTTGGCTGCTGGGGTCGGGTTGGCTGGTGGTGTTGTTATTGGTAATCGCGTGCTTTTGGCGGGGCAGGTCGGTGTACCAAACGGTATTCATATTGGTGATGATGTGGAAGTCGGCGCAAAAAGTGGCGTGTTCCGCAATATTCCTGCGGGTGAAAAATGGATGGGGATGCCTGCTGGGCCTGGGATAGAATTTTTCCGCCACTATGCGTGGGTGAAAAATAATATGAAGAAATAAAATATTATTTTTTAAAGTATTTCTTTAATGTTTCATAAGCGGCGGTTATACGTGTAAATTCTGCGGTTGATGATTTTTTGTTTTGCGCTGTATCTGGGTGGTATTTTTTTGCAAGTGTTCTGTATTTCGCACCAACTTCGCGCCAGGTTGCGGTAATCGGTAAACCAAAAACTTGCATTGCAGAAACAATTTGCGATGGAATTGTCTTTTTGGCCGGCATTTTATCAAATGTTGAACGACCTGATAAAAAATCATTTAAAAATTGAACATAATCTGCTTCGTTTTTATTGACTTTCTCTTTGTCTTTGTCTGCGATTCCAAATGTTTCACGTTCCCATTCTGCATCAATTTCATCAGGGGTCATATTTGCATAATAATTCCAATTTTTATTGTATTCTGCCGCATGTTCCTTGCAGAACCACCAATATTCTTTTAAATCACGCGATTTAGGAGCACGGCAAGTGCCTGCTTTTGTGCATCCTGGATGATCGCATTTTGTTATCATGTTTTATAAATCCTTTATCTTATTATGTGCCAAAGGATGCGCGTTTTCAACAGTGTCACGCAATTTTTCTGGTAAAACATGGGTATATATTTGGGTTGTAGAAATGTCTTCGTGTCCCAACATTGTTTGTATTACACGCAAATTAGCCCCGCCTGCCAATAAATGCGAAGCAAAAGAATGTCGCAACACATGTGGCGAAACGCGTGATGGTTCGATTCCTGCGAGGACTGCACACTTTTTTAATATCTTGAAAAATCCATCGCGGGTTATGTGACCTGTCTGAGAATTTGATGGAAAAACATATTTCGAATCGTTATCGCCACGAATTTCTAACCATTTATGCAGTGCGTGCTGGGCTGCTTCGTGCATGGGGACCAATCTTTCCTTGGCACCTTTGCCGTGTATTAATAATTTATCACCCAAATTTGCAGAAAGCGGTAATTCGCATAATTCGGATACCCGCAACCCAGAGGCATACAACAGTTCCAACATACATTTTAATCTAACTGATGTTTTTATATCGCCAGATGAAGATATTAATAATTCAATTTCTTCTGGCGATAAATATTTCGGTAAAGTGCGCCCGCGTTTTGGTAATTCCAAATTCGCTGTTGGATTTTTAGTTATGATTTTTTCTAACATTAAAAATTTATAAAATGTTCGAAGCGCGCTGGCTTTGCGTGCGATAGACGAAGGTTTGTCGGGCAAATGCGATAAATAATTTTGAATATCATCAGCCGTCGCATTTAACAAATCGCCGATTTCGTCTTCTGCCTGGTGCAGGTCAGATGCATACGCAGTTAATGTTTTTTGGCTGCGACCTTTTTCTGCAGACAATGCTTCCAAAAATATTTCTATGTATTTCATGGATAAAGAACTGTTTCGTTAAATTCTGGTGTTGGCGCAAATGATATTATCATCAGGACCAACAGTACGATTGCTAGTGCCCAAAAAATATATTTCGTTTTGTTCGTTTTTTTTCGCAGTGGCATAGTATTTCCCTTTAGATTGTATCAAAACTGGTTATAAACATACAAGAGCCTGCAATAATTATTATTTGTGGCGCAATGATTGCGATTAACGGAGGCAGGGTGCCCGTGTTCCCCAATGCATTAAATAAATTCACAATGAAATACAGTGCAAAACATGTTAATACCCCCAAACTGAATTTCAATCCAAAAGTATAATTGCGGCGTTGCCTTGTTTGTGAAAACGCGATACCCAATGCGACCATTGCTATCATATTAAGTGGCAAGAAAAACAAAGTCCAAAATTGAACCAAATGCCCACGTGTCGGGACACCGATGCCCTTCATTTTCTTTATAAAGCCGGGCAATTCCCAAAAAGAAATTTGGTCTGGTTGTAAATATCTGCCCAATACAGTTGTCGGGCTTAGTCTTGAATTT
>JAKSTD010000003.1 GCA_024402755.1 Alphaproteobacteria bacterium | reverse complement strand
TCGGTAAATATGTTTCGAAATTTTCCAAATTCACCACTTGTAACATTTCGCGAGCGCGTTCAAGACGTTCTTCCATTGGCAGCCCACGATACATTAACGGCAACAAAACATTGTCCAGAATATTTCTTTTTGGTAATAAATTAAAATTCTGAAAAACAAAACCAATATATTCATTTCTTATCTTTGCTAATTCATCTGGTAATAATGTTGTAATATCTTTGCCGTACAATTCATATATCCCACTGGTTGCAGAATCCAGTGCACCAACAATATTCATACATGTTGATTTCCCAGAACCAGATGGCCCCATAATCGCAACAAATTCACCGGGGTTAATTGTGAAAGATATATCAAATAAAACCTGCTGCTGCCCACCAACTTCCAAAGGGAAACTTTTACAGATTTTCTTCATCGATATAATCGGTGTTTGTTTCATGAAATTATTCCTTGTTAACGACGGCCCATACCTGGCCCGCCCATCATACCGCCACCACGATTATTTGATTGTGTTGTTTTTGATTTTTGACCCATATATCCAATTACAATCTTATCCCCAACCATTATTTCATCAGAAATAATCTGTGTTTCTGTGGCTGTGGACAAACCTTTTTGATAAGGAACCAAAACTATTTTACCTTCGCGCATAATCGCCAGATGATTTTGTGGTGTTACTGCTTCATCTTTGGTTTCAACAATGCCATCAAAACTGCGAACCAAGAAAGCAGAATTTTGTGCCTTCCAAGCATCTTTGGCAGAATTGACAGTTATTGTCACAAACGCTGTCATCCCAGGCATCAATTTTAAATCGCCATTATCAACATCAATAACCACCGTGTAAACTACGACATTGGATGTGGTTGTTGGGGAAAGACGAACCTGACGAACAGAACCTTCAAATGTGAAACCCGAATACGCATCAACAGTAAAAGAGACCGATTGCCCCTGCTTTATTACACCGATGTCTGCCTCTGACACAGAAGTTTCTATTTGCATTTTTGTTAAATCTTCTGCGATATAAAACAAATCTGGGGTTTGAAACGATGCTGCAACTGTTTGACCTTTGTCTACCTTGCGCGAAATCACAGTTCCATCCACTGGCGAAGTAATCGTTGCGTATCCCAGATTGGTTACCGCTTTATCATATTGAGATTGCGCCCGAACAACAGATGCCTGGGCCTGTTCATATTGGGTTTGCGATTGTTCCATCGTTGAACGCGCAATAAAGTCACTTTCGAACAAATATTTATTGCGTTCATATTCACTTTTTGCATAATCGCGTTGCGAAATCGCAGAATCAAGTGATGCCTTGGCTTCATCAACAGACGCCTGTAAAACAGATGGCTCAATCGTTAACAGTTTATCGCCTTTTTTCACAGTTGAATTATAATCAACAAATATTTCTTCGATTGTGCCAGAAACCTGGGAACCAACACTGACCGTATTTACTGGCATGATTTCCCCAGTTGCTGTTACGGTCTGTGCGATGTCGCCGCGCGTTATATCCATTGTAACAAAGTTTTTCTTTTCAACCTTTTTCGATGTCACAAACATCGCAATAATCATCACAACCAAAGCGATTAAAAATAACGTCCACCATTTATGTCGTAAAAACCAATTTCGCTTCATTTATTCGCCCTCCAACTCTGATTTAATATCGCCGATTGCCAGCGCAACAGCAGCACGTTTTACAAACAAATCGTATTTAGCAGAATTGTTTTGTTTTTGCGCGTTTATCAATTCTGATTGCGCAGTTTGCCAATCCAGCATTGTGGCACGTCCAACCTTGTACATTCCAGAAGTGACACGTTCATTTTCTGTTGCAGATTTCAATAAACTTTCCGTGTGTGTCAAAACGGTTTGTGCTGTCTTGTAATTTTGATAAGCAGTGAACACATCCATCATCGCTGCATTTTTTGTCTGCTGTTCATTGTATTTGGCACGGTCATAATCAGATTCCGCAGCACGCAAGCCATACATATTAGCAAATCCAGCAAATATTGGCATAGAAACACTGATACCAATCGAACCGTTGAGTTTTTCTGATTCTGGTGAAAACGTACCAGACAAAGAATCATCCCCCCACCCCAATCTAGCAGATGCAGAAATTGATGGTAAATTTTTTAAAAATGCAGAGTTTCTTTTGTGCCACGCAGCATCTTTGTTTGCCGATGCTTTTAACAAATCTGGTCTTTTTTCACGTGCAACTTTTATCAATTCGTCAATACTTTCATTTTCGACATTACTTCCGAAACTGGACGGCATATCCGCGATTGTTATCTCTTGGTTTGCCGGAAAGGACAATTTTGTTAACAATGTCCCCTTGACAATTTCACGATTGTTTTTCGCACGTTCCAACGATAACTGTGACGATGCCAATGTGGTATCCGCTTTGTAAACATCCGCCTTGGCGACAGACCCGGCCTTGAACTTTTTATCTGCGGTGTCTTTGGCTGTCTTTGCAACTTTTAGAGCAGATTCTGCAGATTCCACATCTGCATCTGCATTTAATAATTCATAATAAGAACCTATTAAACCATAAACAAAATTTTGAATATTTTCATCATAATCGAAACCAGCCGCACGATATGCAGCAATCATTTGATTCATATCAGCCGTTCTTTTGCCGAAATCAAAAATCAAATACGATGCAGAAATTGATGCGCCATACCCCCAATCACCCCAATCTTTATTGGCATACCCTTTGTCGGCAGAAAGACCAGCCCGGACATTTGGTAAATAACTGGCATAGCCAGCATTTTTGTTAAAATGTCTAGAGCGCAAAGATGCGTACGCCGCCGCGGTTTGTGGGTTTCGACAAAGCCCCAAATTGATAATGTCTTGCAAAGTTTGAACACCACTTGGGACTGTTCGCATTGTTGCACAATCATCCGCACCAAATGCGATAATTGGCACGAAACAAGCAAAAACATAAAAAAACTTCATAATCCCCCCACTGCTATGAATAGCATTCTAGCAGAATTCAAAAAAAATTAAAAGCATTTTTTAACGCAAACGAACACATTTGAAAAAAGCAGTTTGAATGTTTGGCAAATCTTGTGGCAGATTACCATTCGTATAATTTATTCTTTTTGTCGCCCATTTATCAGAATCAAAAAAGACACCTGTCCCTGCCGGAAATCGAACATATTTATCTGGATTTTGCGAAATGTCTTTCGCGAGATTTTCATCATATATTCTTGTTATATACATTATGTCCACAATATCTTGGTCCAATGCGTATTTATAAATTTTTGTCCCGCCACACACAAACAAGTATTGCGCCCCCCACCCTGCATTGATTGCAGATTCAAAAGATTTCGCATAAAAAACACCGTTTTTAAATTCGTCTTGGTTTGAAGAACTGCACACTATGTTCAAACGGTTTGGCAAGGGGCGAACGGGTAAATTCATAAAAGTTGTTTTTCCAAAAACACACGGATATGGTGTCGTTAATTTCTTGAAATGATAAAAATCTCTGCGTGAATACCAGGGCATAACACCATTTTGACCGATTACATCATCTGGACCAATGGCAACAATTCCGCATACAGTTGTTTTGTTTTTCATAAATTCTTCCTTTCGAGGGGTATTATGTAATATTTTTATATGTTTTGTCCATAAAAACCTAGGGATTCATACTGGTTGTATATTCTGGTATTTTTTTTGATAATAATACTGTGGATTTGGGCATTAACATCAACAACAACATTTTGTTTTCCAATTCAAACCATGATTTGATGTCTGAATCCACAATTTTTATTAAAAAAATGTAAATTTTTCTTGATTTTTGGTTTTTTTTGTGTCAAAATTCCCCCCGTGCGCATGAAAAAGCACGATGGAGGCATAGCTCAGTTGGTAGAGCAACTGACTTTTAATCAGTGGGTCCAGGGTTCGAGTCCCTGTGCCTCCACCAGAAATTAGACGACCATTTGGTCGTTTTGTTTTTTTATGGCACAGGTCGAGAACCCGACCAAAGTTGCAAAGCAACGCAGGGTTCGACAATGAGTAAGCGAAAACGAATATAATGAAGTTTGAGCGCTAACGAATGCCGCGCAGGGCTTTGCCCGAGCGAGTCCCTGTGCCTCCACCAAAAATTAGACGACCATTTGGTCGTTTTATTTTTTGTTTTGCAAAGTATAAAACTATATTTTCTTGAATATAATTGATGTATTTATTCCGCCAAATGCAAAATTGTTATTCATAACATATTCTGTTTGTATTTCGCGCCCCTGCCCCATTATATAATCCAGTTTTCCACATTCTGAATCTGGGGTTTTCAAATTCAAAGTCGGCGCAAACCAACCGTTATTCATCATTTGAATTGACCAAATCGATTCCAGCGCGCCACATGCCCCCAGGGTATGCCCAACATAACTTTTTTGCGTACTGCACGGAGTGTTACCTCCAAACACAAATTCCGTCGCCAAAGATTCAGCCATATCACCATGTCTGGTTCCTGTTCCATGCATGTCAATATAGCCGATTGATTCTGGTTTTAATCCAGCGCAATCTAATGATAACTGCATACAACGCGCCATTGTATCTTTGTTTGGTTGGGTTATGTGTGTTCCGTCTGTATTTGTTCCAAAACCAACAATTTCTGCATATATTTTTGCGCCGCGCGTTACCGCATGTTCGTATTCTTCCAGTATCAAAGTAGCGGCACCTTCGCCAATTACCAAACCATCACGATTTACATCAAACGGTGATGGTGTTTTATCAGGGGTATCATTTTTTACACTGGTTGCATATAATGTATCAAAGACAGCAACCTGGGTCATATCTAATTCTTCGGCGCCACCAGCAATCATCACATCTTGGGCACCTGATTTAATGGCTTCATACGCATAGCCGATTGATAAACTGCCCGATGTACAAGCAGTGCCACTTGGTATCAAGCGCCCCGTAGTTTTGAAATAAAGCGATATATTAACCGCTGTTGTTTGTGGCATTATTTTAATATACGAAGAAGAATTTATCGGTCCAACTTCATGCGTTTTTACCATAGAATAAAAATCAAGAACAGGTCCCGCAGAACCAAACGAAGAACCATACGCAACACCTGTTCTGCCCGATTGTCTAACTTCGTCATTTAATAACCCCGCGTCCATCAGCGCCGTTTCTGATGCACGAACCGCCATTATTGATACAGGCCCCATTGTACGTAAAACCTTGCGCGTATAATGTTCTGGGATTGCAAAATCTTTGACGGGCGCAACAATATGCGCATTAAGACCACGAATTTCTTTTAATTCTGGTTTTTCTTCGACTGCATTTTTATATGTGTGCAGACGATTATATGCACTGTCTAAATCATTTCCCAGCGCACTGATTAACCCCATTCCTGTGATAACAACCCGTTTCATTAAATCAATCCCCCGTTTACAGATATAACCTGACGCGTGATATATGATGCATCATCACTTAACAAATAAGCAACCAATGATGCGATTTCATTTGGTTTACCCATGCGGCGCATTGGTATCATTTTTTGAATCTCTTCGATTGGCAATTCAGCAGTCATATCGGTTTCGATTACACCTGGGGCTATTGCATTAACAGTTATATTGCGTTTTGCCAATTCCAAAGCCAAAGATTTAACTGCACCAATGATACCCGCTTTGGATGCGGCATAATTAACCTGGCCACGATTGCCCATAACACCAGAAATTGATGACATTGCGATAATACGCCCACCCTTGCGAGCGGCAACCATTGGCATAACACATGGATGTAATACATTATAAAGGCCGTCTAAATTTGTATGTAATACTTTGTCCCAAACATCACCATCCATCGCTGGGAAAGGCATATCTGCATTTATCCCGGCATTACATATAATACCATAATATGCACCATGTTCGTTTATATCATTGGTTAAAATCTGTTCTGTATTTTTGCGATTAGATATATCAAATGAAAGCAGACGCGCATGCGCCCCCAAAGATTCAAACTCTTTTAAAATCTGTTCTGCTGCCGCTTTGTTTGAATTATAATGCAAAACCAAATCATACCCAAGCGGTGCCAGATAAAGCGCGATTGCACGACCTATACCCCGTGAAGCCCCCGTAATTAAAACTGTTTTATTCATTTCCATACTCCATAAAGTTGTTTATATCATCTGGTCTGAACGCGTTCAAGTTTCCACTTGCAACAACATTGTTATTTGAATCATATACCTTGCAATCAAACGAAGCAACATTGTTATCACAAAACAAAGATTGAACATGAACATAATAACTTTCGCCCATATTAAATTTGGGAATCATAAAATGCAAATCGCGCGACCCCATTATAAACCCGGCCACTGCTTTTGTTTCACCAGTAACATGTATATCTTGGGCGCCGATATAGCACGCGATTGATTGCGCCATATATTCCAGCGCGACACAGGATGGAACCCCATTTATATTCTTTTGAAACATCAAATCTGCATCTTTGATATCAATACGAGTAATCATTTTTTGATTATCAAAATCAACATCTTCTATCGCAGTTATAAATGCCATAGGCGCTTTTTGTGGCAATAAATCAATCGGCTCAAAATTCATATTACTTTCCCATAATTAAACTCGCGTTACTACCCCCAAAAGCAAACGCATTACAAAGAACACGATTTATTTCTTTGGAATCTTCTTTACATGCCAGACGAATTTCAGCACAATCATCAGCAAAATGCCCGTCATAAATATGCGGTATAACAAAATTATATTTCAACATTAACCATGACAGTCCCATACTTATTGCGCCAGCCGCGCCCAATGTGTGTCCTGTCAACGGTTTTGTCGAAGCACACAACACATCTTTACCGAACAATTTATTTATTGCCAAAGATTCCATTGCATCATTTGCCGTTGTCCCTGTTCCGTGCATATTGATAAAATCTATATCTTTTGGTTCAAGATTGGCATCTTGCAAAGCAAAATTCATTGATGCGATTGCGCCAGCACCACTGGGGTCTGGACTGGTTAAATGATAGGCATCAGAACTTTCACCGATTCCCAAAAGTTTTATTCCATTATCGCCCTTTTCCAATATAAACAATGCGGCACCTTCGCCAAGATTTATACCATTTCTGTTTTCTGAAAATGGATTTGTGTGTGTTGCGCTTAACGCGCCCAGCACATTAAAACCATTTAACGCAAAATCACATCGCGCATCAACACCACCAACCAATACGGCATCACAGATATTGTTATCAATTAATTGACGCGCAGATTGAAAAACCTTTAAACTGGATGAACATGCAGTTGACACAGTAAAAGCAGGCCCACAAAAACCAGTTTTGGTGCAGATATATTCAACAGGTGTCCCAAGTTCTAAATCTTGTATCACATCATTCGGTAAATCTGCATTATTTTGAAATGCGGTTTCTATAAGGTTTTGTGCTTCGTGAACACCAGTATTAGAAGAACCGATAATAATTCCGATACGATTTTTCGCATAGGTCTTCTTTAATAATTCAATATCATCGGCAATTTGATTTATCGCGGAATCTATTAAATCATACATACGAAGTTCTTGTTTCTTTGGGACAGGCGCATATCCAAAAGGGACCGCTCTGCCATCAATAATCGCCTTTTTTGTAAACATACCATGTGAATCACCAATTCGCGCATTTTTCACAATATCTTCGTGATTTGCGCCCAGCGCGCACACAAAACCAAGATTTTTTAACACATATTCCATTTTAAATCCAACTTGCAAAAAAGGAATTTTTTTTTATAATGCCCTTAGTATTCTATAAAAAAATCGCTTTTTCAAGTATGAACAACACTTTGTATATTGATAAATTTATATTTTGGACAGAAAGCGAGGCGGAAAAACTGCCTGATATGTCCTTTATTCCTGCGATGTTGCGCCGCAGGATGAGTGCGGTCGAAAAAATAGCAATCGCATTAGCGCAAAAAATTGCACCAGAACATAATGATTATCGAATTGTTTTTGCTTCTCGATTTGGCGAGTGGGAACAAACAATCAAACTTATTCGTCAATTTTATCAAGACAAAGAAATGTCCCCTGCTGGTTTTAGCAATTCTGTTCATAACGCAGCGATGGGACATTTGTCTTTGATAATGCATAACACAAATTCTTATACATCTATCGCCGCAGGAAAAAACACGATTGAAAATGCTCTGTTGGATGCACTAAGTGCGGATAAACCTGTTTTGTTTGTTTATGCCGAAGAAAAAAATCCAGATGAATATGAAAAAATACTGGACGAAACTGTTTCGTCTTGTGGTTGCGCAATATATATAGACAAAAACGGAACCAATGCGTATGAATTGCATACGAATGATAAAGATTTGCCGGCTTTGTCTTTTGAACAGTTGCAAAATTATCTGCGCAGTGGTGTAAATATCGAGACATCAAATTGGAAATTATCAAAAAAACAATGAAAAGATTTTTGCGTTCTTTTTTAAGCGGTTTTTGCTTTGCCACATTTGGAATCGGGGGCATTATAACAGGGACATTACTTGTTCCACCAATTTTAATATTTTGCTCTAAAAGCAATCAAAAACGTGTATTATCCGCCACAATTCATTATCTTTGGAAGGGATTTGTTGGTTTAATGTGCGGTTTAAAATTAATAGATGTGAAAATAAAAAAACACGAAGAATTTAGACAATTTCGTGGTAAAATAATTGTCGCAAACCATCCATCATTAATAGATGTTGTTATCTTGGTTTCAAAAATACCACGTTCTATATGCGTTGTAAAAGGCGACTTGTTTAAAAATATTTTTATAAAAGCATTAATAAGGCGGGTATATCTTTCAAACACCATGATTCCTGATGATTTTATAAAATGCGCATCCAGTGATTTAGATTCTGGATACAACATCATCGTTTTTCCCGAAGGAACCAGAACCCAACGCGGAAAACCTGTTCATTTTCATCGTGGATTTGCATATCTGCAAATGTATTCAAAACACGACATTCAACCAATACATATACAAAATGTCCCACATATACTGGGCAAAGGTTCAAAATGGTGGGATGTTGGCGATAAGACATCTGTTTACACATTAAAAATGTTACCAAAAATTGGTTTCGATAAAAGATTTACAAATATGGACCGTAAAAACGCAATTTCAATCACAGAAACAACAAAAAAATCTTTGTTTTCGGCATAGATTGCTTGACAATCTTTGTTTATTTTCCTAGGATTTGTCAATAGTTCATATAAGGATAAAAAATGAAAAAAGAAATTCTGGAACAAGAAATCAAAGAACTTATTATTTCTGCTTTGGATTTGGAAGACATCACCGTTTCTGACATTGATTCTGCCGCCCCTTTGTTTAACGAAGGTTTGGGACTTGATTCTATTGACGCATTGGAATTGGGGATGGCTTTAAAGAAAAAATACGGGGTCAATTTCAAATCAGACAAAGAAGAAAACAAACAATTTTTTAAATCTGTGGAAAGTTTGGCGAAATACATCGCAGAATCTAAAAATATTACATTGGAGTAAACAAATGTATACAAAAGAAGAAATTTTTAACACAATTAAAGATATTTTAGTCAAAGATTTTGGTTGTGACGAAGCCAAAGTAAAAATAGAATCTGCTTTGGTTGAAGATTTAGATTTAGACAGTATTGATGCGGTTGATTTAATCGTTAAATTACAAAGCAAAATTAATCAAAAAGTAAACCCTGAAGATTTTAGACAAATTCGCACCATAGGGGATGTTGTCGATGCAGTTGAAAAAATCGTTAACAACAATCACTAAGATTTTTTTTGGTCTTTTTGTTTTTGCATACCCGTTCATGATTTTTTATGCATTACAACAAAATATCGCAATCCGGTTTTTGGGTTTTGTTTTGTTGATGATTGTTGTTTTCTCTTTTATAAATAATAGAAATAAATATTTGTTTATGCTGGGGCTAACTTTTTGTTTTTTGATAATATTTTTTAATCAAGAAATATTTCTTAAATTGTATCCTGTTTTAATGAATGCCAGTGTCTGTGCAATTTTTGCTTTGTCTTTACGTAAAACACCACTTATAACACAATTTGCACAAAAAATGTGCAAAGAACCGCTGGATGCAAAAACATTAACATATACAAAAGACGCAACAATGGCCTGGGCAATATTTATGTTGATTAACACCATACTTTCTTTGATAACTGTATTTTTATCAAACGAAATTTGGACACTTTATAATGGCTTTATATCGTACATACTTATCGGTATAATGATGCTAACTGAATATATCATTCGCAAAGGCAAAGAAAAATGTTTACCCCAATAAACCGAATTTTTCTTGATAATACTCAAGAAAACAGAATTGTATTTTACAAATCTGATGTGCCAGTATATTTTGATGAATATATGCAAGACGTTGCAAAATATGCTAATCATTTTGTAAATAACATAACTGACCACAAAGTTGTTATATATATTCCCGATGATTTTTATTTGTTTTATGTTTGTTTTATGGCTGCTTTACAGGCCGGTAAAGATATTATTTTACCGGCATTACTTACCGAACAAAATGCCAAACCTTTGTTTGAAATGACAAATTTTTTAATATCGGACAAATTTGATTCTTTTACGGGTTTTAATATCGTTAATATGAATTGCGAAAATAATATAGATTGGGTTTTCAAAGATATAAATGAAAGATTTTTGTATTTCTTTACTTCTGGTTCCACTGGAACACCCAAACGCATAAAAAAACAATTCAAAATGCTGGCAGCAGAAGTTGCCTTTCATGCCAGCAATCAAAAACATTTAATTGACAAAAAACCGGTTATGGTTTCGTCTGTTGCGCCATATCACATGTACGGTTTACTTTGGCGTTTTTTCTTTCCGTTGGCAAACAACATCGCTTCTGATTTGGATATTGTCTTTACCCCCGAAGAATTGCAAAAAAAGCAATCAATTTATGATAAAATTTTATTTGCAACTACACCTTCGTTTTTAGATGGAATAACCAGATATCAAAATCAATATATTTTTAAGAATAACTGTATTGGAATTTATTCTTCGGGCAGTTTGTTACAACCAAAAACATCACGTGATGCCTATGATATGTTCGGTGCTTCTCCGTTTGAGATTTTTGGCAGCACAGAAACAGGGGGTGTTGCATCAAGAAAACAAAAAAATGGGCAAGAGTGGACAATTTTTACACCAGTAAATGTTACATTAACAGAAAATAACGAATTACTAATCGAATCTGATTTTTCATGCGAAAATCCTTATTTAATGTCTGATATAGTTGAAAAAACCAGTGAAAACACTTTTATATTAAAAGGTCGTGGTGACCGTATGGTAAAAATCGCCGAAGAACGTGTATCTTTACCAGAAATAGAAGACAGATTGTGCGAATATAAATATATAGAAAAAAGTTATGCTTCTGCAATAAGTTCTCATGACAGAAACATTATTTGCATCATAATCACATTAAATGATTCTGGCAAAGAAAACATTATTAAAAACGGACGACATCAGTTTATAAAAGAATTAAAGCAATATTTATTAAACTTTTTTCCAAATGTCGTATTGCCACGCAAGATAAGAATTGTGAATACAATCCCGGTAAACACCCAGGGCAAATACATAAAATCAGATATAAACGCAATGTTTGAATCTAATTTGGCGGAACCAATTATGCAGAATATTATAAAAACTGATTCTAATTTGTCGGCAGATTTAACATTTTTAAAAGATTCCTCTTATTTTAACGGACATTTTCCAAATCACCCTATTTTACCAGGTGTTATACAAATATATTTCGTTTTATTACTGATAAAGCAGTATTTTAATGTTGAAATGAATGATTATCGTATATTGAAATTAAAATTTTCAAATTTAATTTTACCAGATACATTGGTCCATCTAGATTTGAAAAAAATTGCCAAAAATGAATTTACCTTTGATTATTATTGTGGTAATAAAAAATATTCTAGTGCTAAGATTGTTACCAAGGCGGGATAGAAAATGAAAAAAACTGTTGTTATTATTCCTTGTTTTAACCATGCAGATGCATTTGCGCCTGTTGCCGATAAATTGGTAAAATTTGACAAACATGTCATTGTTGTTGATGATGGCAGTACTACACAACAATCAAAAAAAATCAAAGATATTTGTTTAAAACATAAATTTATATATTTGAAAAATAAAAAAAACGGTGGCAAAGGGGCAGCAATGCTGACCGGGTTTCGATTTGCCATTGACCAAGGTTTTACGCATGCCCTGCAAATAGATGCAGACGGGCAACACGATATTCGTGATATACCTTTGTTTTTTAAAATAGCAACATCTCATCCAGATGATTTGATTATTGGCAA
Source organism: Alphaproteobacteria bacterium (assembly GCA_024402755.1). Classification (GTDB taxonomy): domain Bacteria; phylum Pseudomonadota; class Alphaproteobacteria; order Rs-D84; family Rs-D84; genus Enterousia. Next base: position 1,637 of record JAKSTD010000003.1, on the reverse strand, counting down.
TCCTGTTTATGATGAATCTGCCCCACGTTCTCGGCTGATTGGGCGCAGAATAACTAAATTTTGGGTTATGGTTGAAACTTTGAACAAAAAAATGCCTGACACAATGTGCGGGTTTCGGGTTTACCCATTAAAATTTATTGAACCAATATTAAATACCATAAAATTTAAACGCATGGGATTTGACATTGAAATTATTGTAAAAGCATACAGAAAAGGCATAGATATTATTTCTGTCCCAACCAAAGTGATTTATCCCAAAAGCGGCATATCGCATTTTAATACCTTTCATGATAATTTTTATATCAGTTTACTTCACACATACTTATGTGCTTTAATACCATTATGGTTAATCAAAGGGGGGCGACATCATGAAAAACATAAATAAAGTTATATTTGTATTATTTGGTATATTATCAACAAATGCTTTTGCCTATCCAATAACAGGCGATATGCCTGAGAAATTAAAAACATTTGCGGATAATTTAACATCTGTATCCGCGACATTTAAACAGACAAAAATATTACCCGAATCCACAAAAAGATTTATATCAACTGGTTATGTAAAATTTGTAAAAAATGTTGGATTTACATGGCATCAACAAAAACCTTCTGATGAGGTTTTCACATCAACACTAACAAATTATTGCGTGAACGGTGAAAACAAAGAATTGCGTGATTTGCCCTATTTTTACCGTATTCAATCTATGATAGATAAAATGTTAAACGGTGATATGTCTGATTTTTTATTCGCCTTTAATGTTGATTATTCAGAATACAAAGACACATGGACAATGGTCGCAACACCCCGTTTAACGGTTATGGCAGATATGATTCAAAATTTAACCATGTATGGTTCCAGCAAAGATTTAACTAAACTGATTATGACTTATTATGACGGAACCATTGTTATATTGGAATTTAACCGTTCAAAGAAAGATTTTGACGATGAAATTGTTTGTTAAAAGATTTTTGTTCTGTTTGATTATCTTGACGGGTATTATAACAATGCTAATGTTCAGGATACCTTTGCAAACACAGACAGATTTGATGTCTTTGATATCCATAAATGAAACCGACCAATGGCCGACGAATAAAATATCTGATAAAATTTCATCTGTTGTGAATATCGTAACAGTATCAAACGACGAAAAAACTGCTCTGCAAAGCGCCAATGAAAAATTCAATGCGTTAACGGTTCAATCAAATAATTTTTCTTTGAAAAGTATAACCAAAGATTTAATTCCATATAAACACGGTTTGTTAAGCGCGCGTCATCAAGAACTTTTACAACAAAAGAAATATAAACAAATTGCAAATGATGCAATTAAACAAATTTCAGAATCTATGATGCCACCTTTGGTATCTTTGCGCGACGACCCATTTTTATTATTATCTGATTATTTAATAAATTTAAATCATTCAAATACATCATGGACATTGCATAATAATTTACTTTGGCAATACAAAGATTCTAAACATTATTTTATGATACCTGTTGATGTTGATACAGAAAGACCAGATATCGCCATCAAGCAAATCAATTCTTTGCATAAACAATTATCAAATCCCCAAACAGAAAATCTTGATGTTTATTTCAGTGGGGTTCCTTGGCATACTGCGATTATGGTTCAAAAAAG
>JAKSTD010000029.1 GCA_024402755.1 Alphaproteobacteria bacterium | reverse complement strand
AGCTGCACGCAAAACAATACCAAAGAAAGCGGCTCCGCGTAAGGTACCCCGCTTGGCAAAGAAAGTTGCCAAAATCGCATAATGAAAAGAATTACACAAAAAAAACACCACCTTTTTTTGGTGGTGTTTTTATCTTATTATATATATTAATTCAAGGGCGTACCCCAGTGTTGTTGGATACTGCGTTCGGCATCCATCGGGCTAACCAAAACCTGCGGTGTCAAGATAACAACCAACACTTCACGCGAAGCCGCCGTATCACGAGACCCAGACAATGCCATAAAGTCCGCATCACCCAAACCATATCTTGTGTCATTGTTCTTTTGTTTTTCAAACCCGGATACGACCAACATTTGCCCAGATTCCATAATGACTTCTTGCATGAACGAACGTTCTTCAACCTCTGGCAACTGTAATGTAACCGCACCAATCGTCTGCGTTGACATTTTTAACAATTCACGAACAGACATTTTGAACAGCAACAAAATCTTGCCATTTTCCAAAACATTTGGCAACAGTTGCATTGAAAATCCTGTTTCCAAATCATCTTGGTCAACCGTGCTTGATTCCACGGTTGTAAATGTTCTTGATTCGAATCGTTTAATATACCCTGTCGTTTTTGTATTCGTCACAGGCGCAACACGATTATTACGCGTTGTTACACCAACGTTGGTTACTAATGACACCTTGCCCTGCTTTGCCAATGCTTCTATCAAAGCATTTGTTCCGGCGATACGCGCCATTGAACCATTGTTAATCTGGTCATTTGTATAAGCACCTTCGACAACATTACCAGATGCATCAATATGTGTTGCCCCAGTCAAAGCAGATACAGCATTAGACAAAACAGCGATATTCATCGAAGATGTTTCTGTAGATGCCAAATTATTTTTGGGATTTGCAACCAAATTCAAACCAGATGCGGAATTTATCGCCGCCGCCAAATTCAAACCAAACGCAGATTCATTAGACAAAGACACTTGCAAAACTTTTACATCTATTGTCACCAACTGTGAAAGCCGCTTGTTCTGTTTTGCAATATAATCACTAACACGCGCCAACACCGAAGGCGATGCCGTCACAGTTATCGTTCCCAAACTGCGCGATACAGTAAACTGGGCATTTTTGGAATTATTTATAATGGAATTTATGGTTGCTTCTACTTCATCCCACTCTTTTAATGTTGATTCTAACGATACTTGATTGCCGCTATCTGTTTGGACAGAAGATTGATACGACACATCTGTTCCCAGCGCATACAATGTGTAAGTTCTTGTTTCTGTTTCATAAAACACGATTGAATCTTTGTCGTAATACCACAACAAATCTAAATCTGTCGCAATCTGGGAAAGCAAACCAGATAGTTTTCCTGTATAAGCAACATCCACGGTCTTTCTTAATTTTTCACCATCAACCTGATTGTCTATCTTTACAGGTATGCCGGTAATAGAATTAATATCATTTGCCAAAACCTGTAAAGTCACAGGTTCATTTAACAATATAGTAATACCTGTATCTGTTTCAAATTTGGATGGCAAACTGTTTTTATGTTCCAACAAAGTCGATTTGTTTCCCAACCAAACGCCTTCGGACATGGAAACAGTATCTCCATCATAAACTTTGGCGCGGGGATTTTTCGCCATTTCAAAGGCCTCATACGCATTGACAAAACTTTGGTCCACTTCTGCAGATACTTTGGCAGATTCATGCAAAGTGCACCCAGACAACACCACACTAAAAAACAACCCAACCAAGAATATATTTAAACGCATTTTCATGTTTTCCCCTTTCCCTCTTTCTGTTTTCTGCAAATTATTCTTCCGAAGTTGAAACGACCACTACACGATTACCTTTGTAAAATTTTGCATATGGAATTGGTGTTGCACGTTCAAAATTACGAACCAAAGCAGAAGCGACATCCATAAAACGACCCTTGAATACCGCACTTGCCTCAATCGGGTATTCACGCGCAGTTGTCCAGACCAAATCCCAGCCCGCTTTATCACACCAAGATTGCAAAACTTCGCGCAATGTTTGACCATCTGCAACGACCCAAGAACGAACTTGGTCTTGAACAGGGTCATTAATTTCTTCTTCGACATAACCGTTGACACTAACTTCTGTAGCGACACCCCCATTTTCAATTCCTGTTACTGAATTACAAGTTTTTTCTGGTGCGAATCCGGCACGTTGCGCAAATACCGCATACGGATCTGCATTTGTCACCCCACAAGTTTTTCTTGCACTGCGAGAAACAGCCAACACAGAACCACCATCATCTTCCATCATTTCACGACGCATCAACGGCATTTCTGCACCATTTGCACATTCATAATCAAACCCTTCGGGTATCATGTAGCCATTTGAAATATTTGGACCACCAGACCAACCAGTTCCCACAGTATTAATATTGTTTTCAATAATCAATCCGGAACCAATCCTATTGACTATCTTTTCTTCACCACCACAACCAGTTGTTTCATCACAAACGATTTCAACATCTGCCTCAGACCCCGGCAATGGCCACACAGGCACTTCTTCCCTAACTGGTTCAACATAATCTTCTTGGACGTATTCTGTCACTTCTTGTCTGGAATCACCAAAAATCTCAGAAGTTACAACCTGGGGCATTTCAGCAAAAGCAGACCACGCGAAACAAGCCACCATCACAGCGAAAAAACAATTTTTACAGGACATTTTTTTTCCTTTTATTAATTATTATATTTAATTATATCAATTTGACCGAACCTGTGCAAGGGTTAAAAACACAATTTAAAAAAAAATATAATTCGATAAAAAATCGCACGAATCGGCAAAACATGTTATACTTAAACAAAAATAAACCGAAAACCGGAGAAAAAAAATGGAAAATATAACGATGACAATCATGCTTATCGTGTCGACAATTTGTATAGTTAGTTCTTTGTTCTTGCTTATTAATTTGCTCAAAAACATGCGCGAAGTGACAAAAACTTTGACACATCAGTATAACCTGATTGTAAAAATGCAAAACGTCCTGAAAAACAAATCAACAGTCAATGAAACCACGGACAAGGCAGAAATAATTTACCAAGACCTTTTGCAAGATTTGATTCCAATCATGGCATCCATAGATGTAATGCCACGAACAACTTCTGAACATCCGCTTTGGCGGGCATTGGGCGGGATTATGGACGAATACGCAAAGAATCCATTTGTGTTGGAAAAATTACGTCGCGCAATAAAATTGGATTCCAATATTGCACACAATGTTGGGCATTACCTTAATCGTGCAAATATGTTTTTACAGCATATGTCCGCAACAGACACAGATGGTATATTATCAACAACTTTTACAGATGGCTTACTGGGGCAATCTTTGACATTTTTTGCCCAAGCACAAGCATTGGCATCAACAGATAAATGACAAAATTAAACGAAAAACTTATTCGCGAAATTTCCGCCGGGCGCAAAGAGCCAAAATGGTTACTTGATTGGCGCCTTAATGCATTTAAAACTTGGAAAAAAATGCAAGAACCACACTGGGCAGAAATTGATTACAAACCAATAAATTACGATTCATTGAATTATTATAACGAAAAGAAAAAAATTAATAATTCAGATTTGAAAAAGACCTATGAAAAAATGGGATTACCAGAATCTGAACAACGCGCTCTGCTTGGCATGGCAACGGATACAGTGATTGACAGCAAATCTGTTCACACATCTTTTACTGACGAATTAAAAAAACTGGGTATAATATTTTTACCGTTATCTGAGGCAGTACAAAAACATCCAGATTTGGTCAAACAATATTTGGGAAGTGTTGTTCCACCAAACGACAATTTCTTTGCCGCACTTAACGCAGCTGTATTTTCAGACGGGACTTTTGTTTATATTCCACGCGACACAAAATGCCCAATAGATTTGGCAAGTTATTTTCGAATTGAAACTGCAAAAATCGGTCAATTTGAACGAACATTGATTGTTGCAGAAAAAGGTTCTTCGCTTTCTTATATGGAGGGTTGCAGCGCCCCGCGCCGCCCTAATCATCAACTACACAGTGGTGTGGTAGAAATCATTGTAAAAGACAATGCGTATGTAAAATATTCCACTGTTCAAAACTGGTATGCCGGAGATTCCGCCGTATACAGTAAATCTAATACAAATAAAAACGGCATATTAAATTTCGTAACAAAACGCGGAAAGGGTTTCAAAAATGCGGGTCTTGATTGGACACAAATTGAAATTGGCTCTGGCATGACTTGGAAATATACATCAACGATTCTTTACGGCAACAATTCACACAGTGATTTTTGCTCTCTTTCTATTACACGCGGAACACAACAGGCGGACACAGGAACAAAAATGATTCATATTGGCGATAATACAAAGTCCAACATTGTTTCGTATGGTGTGGCAACAGACCATTCCAAACAAACCTTTCGCAGCACGGTTTCTTTTGCTGGTAAAAACGGGAAAAATGCTTCTAAGTGCGACAGTCGTATTATCGGCGATGACGCGACTGCGAACACAATTCCAACGATAATTCATTCAAACGGTTTAAACGAACAATCGCATGAGGCAACAACAGGCGCCATAGATAAAAACACCCTGCTTTATCTTATGCAAAATGGAATTGACGAAGACGAAGCAATCGCACTGATTATCGGCGCAAACGCATCACCAATAATTTCTAGATTACCGATGGAATTCTTGGTAGAATCTAAACAATTAATACAAATGGCTTTAACAAAAGAATAAAACATGTTAGAAATAAAAAATCTTTGTGTATCAATGGACGGGAAACCTTTGTTAAAAGATATCAATATGATTATCAAAAAAGGTGCAAGACATCGACTTGCAGGTCATAACGGTTCTGGAAAATCTACATTGGTTAATACCATAGCAGGCGATTCTTCATACACTATCGATTCTGGTAAAATAATTTTTAACAAAAAAGATATAACACATGAAAACGCGACAACACGTGCGCTGATGGGAATTTTTTTGGGCGCCCAAAATGTCCCAGAAATCCCGGGTTTAACGGTTCTAAGTTTCCTTAAACACTCTATGGCGGCACACAAACATTTTGAAACTTGTAAAGATTTATCAATGGGCGAATTTCTTGAAAAATTAGAGACCGCACGCGAAGAACTAAATATTCCGAAACAATGGTTAAATCGTTATGTAAATGTCGGTTTTTCTGGTGGCGAACGCAAGCGCATCATGTTATTAAGGTTATTATTAACACAACCAAAATTGGCGATTCTGGATGAACCGGACTCTGGCGCAGATAAAGATGTTCAAAAACAAGTAATTGACACAATAAACAAAATGAAAAAAACAACATTTTTATTTATATCTCATCAAGATAATTTTTCATCATCTATAAAAACAACAGAAACAACTACTTTATCAGATGGAAAAATTGTGATACAATAAATGTAAATAATCAGAGAAAAGGATAAATCATGCAAACAGAAAAAACTCAACTAAAATCATGGTTATTAACAAAACCAATTACGTTTATGCTTTGGTTTTTAATATTGGGACTGATACTAAGTTTTGGATATTCTGTAATACAAAGTATTTTTGGTTTTGAAAGCATGATACCACTTTATGTTTTACTTGCTTTGACTTTTATTTTACCAGCATGTTATATGATACAAAAATTGCCTCATGATAAAATGAATTACAGTGATTTCGGTGCTATTACTAATGGCGCCGGGATTATTTCGATTATCGCATCGCTTGCCGCAATTTTAACAGTTGGTGGTTATGGCAAAAATATCCAACGCGATATGATGATATTATATGTATCACACCCGACAATGTTTTATATTTTACTATCATTTATAATGCTGACTTCTTTATATTTAATAGGTCTTGCAATATCTGGAATTTATG
>JAKSTD010000028.1 GCA_024402755.1 Alphaproteobacteria bacterium | reverse complement strand
GTATTTATTGGGGGCTATCCCTTTTGGTTTAATTGTCGCAAAGTTGTTTAACAAAGGCGATATACGAAAGGTTGGTTCTGGTAATATTGGTGCGACCAATGTTATGCGTGTTGGTGGATTGCGACTTGCGGGTTTGGTGTGGTTGCTGGACATGTTCAAGGCTATATTTGCTGTGTTATTGGGGCAATATGTGGGGGGCGATGTTTTTGGTGTTTGGTGCGGGTTGTTCGCGATTATTGGGCATTGTTTCCCAATTTGGTTAGGTTTTAAAGGGGGCAAGGGTGTATCTGCGCTGTTTGGTGTTTTAATGGCTGTAAATCCGATTCTATTTATAGTATGTGGAATTGAATGGTTGGTTGTTGCATTAAGTACAGGGTTTTCTTCGGCGGGGGCTTTGGTAGTGTTTTGTATAATGCCTGTGCTGGGATTTTTTATTAGTTTCGGTGTAGGTATTGGATTCCTGGCGATTTCTTTACTTTGTGCATGGCGGCATCGTGAAAATATTTCGCGCCTTTTTTCCGGTCAAGAATCTAAAGTTGTGTGGAAATGGAAAAAATAATCTTTTTTTATATTTATAATTTGTTTTTGACTCTGTTTTATGATATAATATTCATCATAAAGGGGAATGTAATATGAAATATTTTGTTTCTATGGCAGTTTTGTCTATGCTGGTTTCTGGTGCAAATGCTGCACAGAGTGCGCGTCCAACCATGGTTGGAAAGATAGTGACAACCGCGCCACGTTATACTGCATCTGTGAATCAGTTAAATGGTGTTGGTATTAATCCATCAAATATAAATTCTGTCCCAGCAGAAACAGAAGTAGATAGACGCGAAGCAGAAAGAAATGCATGTATAAATAATAATATCGGTGTTGGGAATACTTTTGTTTGGGCATCGCGTTATAGTGACACTTCTAATTATGCCAGTATGAACGAAGATGTTAAAAATCCAGAAAATAATGTTTGCTTTGTTCGTGTGGAATTAAAGTCCGATGATGCGAGAATTGCTGTGTCTGATGTGCCTGCGAAATATTTTATGTGGGGTGAAAACATTGAATGTGGTTCTTGGGCAAACGAAAAAGAAATGGAAAAACGTATTTTGGACGCGAAAAAGGGTGCCCGTATTGGTGGTATAGTTGCAAGCACTGTTGGTGGTGCTGGGTTGGGTGTCGGTGTTATGGAATTGTTTGGTAATAAATTGATTGATGGTGCTGTTATGGGGCAAAAAAAATTAACACCAGAAGAATTATACAGATCCCAATTATTGGTATATAAAGAGAAAAATGTCGCAGAATATAACAGAATAGTTAATGCGTTGACAACACTTAAGGGTAAACGCAATAGTGTTAACGGTGTTAATATAGACGGGTTAATAAACGAATTTGCTAAATAAAAAAAGGAAAAAAATGAAAAAGATTTTAATTTTTGCTTTGTTGATTTTACCAATGACATCTTTTGGTGCTTCATCGGTTCGTGTTTTGGGAAGTGGTACTGCGACACCAGCGGCCGGGCTTGCTAGTGCGGCAAAGGTTACTCCGGCGAAAGTTACAGCGGCTAAGCCAGCGGCTGCATCAACAGCATCAACTGCTGCGACTTCGCGTATTGGGACAATTCGTGCAAAACCAAAGGCAACCACTAATACAGTTTCGGCCGGGACAAGTTCTTCAACCAGTACGGGTTCAAGATTTCCTGTGATTACACCGGCACATTCGTATAAGACCGTTACATCACAACAGGCGGGTGCAACGAATACTGGAACTGGGACAGGGACAGCTCAACCTGCTTCTGTTACTGATGATCCACGTTTTGATATGATACACGTAAACAGTCGTGAAGATTATTGGAGAGATAATTATCCTGCTTTGACAAATACACGTGAACGTGAAGGTTATGTCTTTATGTGGGTCGAAGAATAAAGTTGTTTGAATTTTTTGCTTAAAAAAGATTGTGGGCTGTTCTACAATCTTTTTTGTTATGGATGATTTATTAAAAAAACTTTTGATATTGCGAAGTCCTAAGATTGGTCCGGTAAAGTATAACGCGTTGCTGGAACAATACGGCGATTTGGATGCAGTAATCGATTCGTTGAATTTAACCGAATATTTTATCGATTCTGTTAAACGCGAAATCGATATGGCAAATGAATTGGATATAAAATATGTGTTCGAAAATGATTCTTGCTATCCAGCAGAGTTGTTAAGAATAAAAAATCATCCGATTGTAATAAGTGTGCGCGGAAATATTAAAACTTTGCAAAAAAAGAAAGTATCAATCGTTGGAACTCGTCATTCAACTGCGGCGGGTATGAATTTTGTATCAGATTTGGCGCAAAGTTTTGCAGCGCATAATTATGCAGTCGTTTCTGGTATGGCGATGGGAACAGATGCGGCGGCGCATATTGGCGCACTGAAATCAAATGGCGATACACAAACGATTGCTGTGTTGGCAGGTGGGACAGATTATATCTGGCCGATTGAAAACGAATCACTTTATTATGAAATTATTGAACGTGGATGCGTGATAAGTGAAATGCCAGTTGGATTAAAACCTGTCGCAACAAATTTTGTGCAAAGAAATCGTTGGGTTGCCGGGATGGCAGAATGTTTGATTATAAGTGAAGCCGACCTGAAATCTGGCAGTATGACCACCGCCCGATTCGCGATTGATTACAAAAAGCCCGTATTTGCGGTGCCTGGACACCCAAGTGATGCGCGAAGCGCGGGACCAAATTCTTTGATTAAGAATTGTTTGGCAACACTTTGTATGTCATCAACAGATTTTTTTGACGATGAAAATAAAAAAGATAAAAAAAATAATACATATAAAAATGATATCTTGGATAAATTAGGAATGATTCCAGTGTCAGAATCTGTATTGGCAAATCTTGTCAAAAAAACTGTTTCGGAAATCAAAGCCGATTTAGTGGTGTTGGAATTACAAGGTTTAATAAGAAAACAAGATGGCGGATATGTTTTAAATTAATTTTTTGTATGTATATACAATGTATATACAAAGTGCGAAAAACCAAGAAAAAAACGAATCGTTGTCAAAAAATAAATGTTCAAAAAAAGATTAACATTTGGTTGCAAACTAAAATTAATCTTTTAAATTATTCACATATCCAAAACGATTGATTTTTATCAATCAAAAAACAAAAGCGGTCGGTTTTTAATAAAGATGTTTGTTAAAAATCAACCATCAAAGTGAGAGAAAGAGTAGGGCGCGTATAAATATTAAATGAGCATTTTGTATTTATACGTGGGGTGGGTTTATACTATCCCAAAAATAATGGCAAACTCTTTTGCAAGGAAGGACAAGGAGCAAAGGTCATGCAAGCAATAGCGATAAAACAAAATATAAATGTGGAATCAATCAGGGCTGCGGTTGCGGATAAAATAGATTCTGCCGCGTTCCAGACCTGGATTGCCCCCTTGCAATTTACGGTCTGTCAAAATTGCTTGGATGTTATCGCGCAAAATCAATTTACCGCCGACTATGTCAAAAGGGAATACGGAAAAATCCTGGGGAATATAGCGGCGGATTTTTCTTTGAATATAAATATATGTGTTAATGGTGCGAATCGTGTTGTAAATTCTGCGAACGATAATGTTGTTTGTGAATATGCACCGGTCAAAAACACGCAAAATAAAAATGGATTTGATAAATTTATCGCTTGTGATGAAAATATGTTTGCAGTAGCGGCATGTAAAAAAATAGCGCTGTCGAATGCTTCGTTTTCGCAACTGTTTATATATGGTAATGCTGGTTGTGGGAAATCAATGTTATTGGATTGTATATATAATTCATCTGAAAAACATATTGTAAAAATGAGCGGCGGTCAATTCGTTATGGAATTTACGCGTTCGTTGCGTGATAAGACAATATTTTCGTTCAAAGATTATTGCCGTAAATGTGATATTTTTATGATGGATGATGTTTGTGCGCTGGCTGGGAAACGTGCAACAATGGATGAATTTTTGCAATTATTGATTGATTTGAAAAATGCTGGCAAAAGTGTGGTGTTGACAGCGAACGCGGCACCTAATGCGTTGACTGGTTTTGACAGACGGGTTCAATCTTTGTTTGCATCTGGATTGGTTGTTGATGTGGCTCAGCCAAATGCGTTTGTTCGTCGCGCGATGTTAATCCGTGGTGGTGTCAAGGCGGATGTTGCCGAAGAATTATCTAAAAGAATTTCTGCGGATGGACATTTGGTAAACGGCATTATAAATAAAATTAAAACATATACCGAATTAATGGGCGAAAGTGTTGATATGGATGTTGCATCGCGTTTGTTGGGTGATTTGTTGGCAAAAAATAAAACACCAAATTCAATGGTTAAATCTATGTGTGAAAAGATGTCAGTGTCTTTTGATGAAATTTGTGGAAATTCACGCACACGTCGTTTGGTGCGCGCCCGTCAAATAATGATGGCTGCATTAAAGGGTGCAACAAATTTATCATTAACAGAAATCGGTAATGTATGTGGTGGTCGTGACCATGCCACGGTTGTTTATGCCCTGGCACAAATTGAAAAACAAAAAGCGACAGATTTGATATTAAATGCAGAAATCGACGACATGATAAAGATTTGCAAATAAAAAGTTTTGTTCTAACGAACAGAGAGGAGAAAAAAACACCGGGAAGGAAAATCCGGTGTTTTTTTGTACGAGGATAACAAAATTCAAGATTACTAATTCGATGCAGCTGTATTTGTGACCGTCCATCCATCGAATGTATAACCTGTTCTTGTAACAGCGCTTGGCAATGAAATAGTGCCATCGTATGTACAAGTTTGACCGCCGCCTGTGACAGTTCCGCCATTTCCAACAAAGTTTGTTGTAACTACGTTCGCTGCCCATTGTGCAGTACATTTGACATTGTGTGCCGCTTTGAATGTTGCGGTATTGCCTGGTTGATATGTTACCCCATTCTCCGGCGTCACATTAACTTGTGATAAATCGTAATCGCACTTCCATCCTGTGAAATGCCAACCATTGAATACACAGGTATTTGCCGCGATGTTATATGAGCCATCTTGCGTGACAGTTTGTGCATCCGGGGCTTCTCCAGTTTGTGGTTGCGTGCCTGGTTTTGTTCCACATTCATAGGTAATTGTGAAGTTGTTAGCTTTATATATTGCATACAATGTTAAAGCATCGTCTGTTGTCCATGGGGCAGACATAGCAGAACCAGCATTAATCAAAGTAGTTGATGTGCAGGAATCAGACGAAGATTGACTCCATCCACAGAATGAATAACCCGCGTCCGCTGTTATGCCAGTTGTTGCCTGGGCAAGTGTTGTATATGTCGTATCAAATGTTATACCATTGGTCTGGGTATGGTTAGAGCTGGTACTGTGTGCACCCTTGTTATATATCACATTATATTTTTTTGCTTTCCATTGTGCATAAAGGTCTACATTACCAACAACTTTATATGTTCCACCATTGCCTGCGGAATAAGGTGTTCCGCCAGATGTATTGTCATTGGTCAAAGCAGTGCTAGCACCTGTTGTCAAATTATAATTCGCGAGCCAGCCATCAAATTCATACCCGGTTTGGCTGTAATTTGTATCGGTAGTACCGCCAGAATTTCCTATGACGGTATAGTTTTCATCAAATGTGGCATTTGTAGTTTTATTTGTGCCAGAGACAGCATGTGATGCAGAACCTGATTTTGCAGTTCCCGGATGATATGTAACCTTATAAGGATTTGGTGTCCAATGTGCATACCATGTTGCTGTGCCGCTAACACTTGAAACAGAACGCAGCGCTGTTTCATTAACGATTGAACCATCGTTATTTATTACCTTGGTGTTGCCATCTGATTCATAAAAACCTTCAAATTTATAACCGTCTTTACTTGGGGTTGCAAAAGAATTGACCGGTGTCTGAGTCGACAAATTAGAATAATCGTATAAACCTGTTTCATAAATACTGTATACCGCTTTCGGGCTGCCCCCTGTCACACCTGTTTCTGTAGTGTATTTGACGGTTGATGTTGTGGTGTTGTTTGGGTAAACAGAACTGTCCAAAGTTATCTTTCCAGATTTATTTGGATTCCAGATTGCATACATTTT
>JAKSTD010000027.1 GCA_024402755.1 Alphaproteobacteria bacterium | reverse complement strand
ATTTATGGTGCACCCAGCGGGATTCGAACCTGCAATCTTTGCCTTCGGAGGGCAATGCATTATCCAGTTATGCTATGGGTGCTTTAGAAGATATTCTATATTATTTAACGCGAATTTTCAACAACTGTTTAACCATAATATCACCCAAAACTTTTTTTGCTATGATTTTTATCGCGTTATAATTTTTTGTTTGTGTTTCTATCGGGATAAATTTTTCTTTTATATTTATCTTGTTATTGTCCCAGCATTGCCAGCATAAAATCATCCAAATCACCATCTAAAACCGCGGATGAATCGGTCTTTTCTACATTTGTGCGAACATCTTTAACCAGTTGATATGGGTAAAGAACATAGTTTCTGATTTGGCTACCCCATTCAATCTTTTTTTGCGCGGCTTTTGCAGCATCTTCTTCGGCGGTGCGTTTTTGCATTTCCAGTTCATAAAGGCGAGATTTTAACATCTTCATCGCCATCTCGCGATTTTGAATTTGACTGCGTTCATTCTGGCAAGTTACAACGGTATTTGTTGGGATATGCGTAATCCTGACCGCAGAATCTGTTTTGTTAACATGTTGACCACCGGCACCACTTGCACGATAAGTATCGACGCGTAAATCTTTTTCATTTATTTCGATTTCTATGGAATCATCGACATCAGGCCACACGTCCACAGATGCAAAACTGGTCTGTCTTTTCCCGTTTGCATTAAAAGGCGATATGCGAACCAATCTGTGAACACCGATTTCATTTTTTAACCACCCAAACGCATGTTCGCCAGAAATACGAAATGTGACACTTTTTATTCCTGCAACATCACCAGCATGTTCTTCGACAGTTTCGATAGTGAAACCGTGTCTTTCGCACCATCTTGTATACATACGCGATAACATTTGCGCCCAATCTTGTGCCTCTGTTCCGCCAGCACCCGCTTGGACAAACAAAAATGCGCCATTGTTGTCCATCGGGTCGCGGAACAGGGTAATAATTTTTGCACGATGCGTTGCGTCTGCCAAAGCAGAAATAGCACCCAGAATATCTGTGTCATCTGGCGACAATTCATACAATTCGACCAGATTTTTATATTCTTGTTCAAAACGATTAAATTCAGTTACCTGTTTTTCTAGATTTGATTTTTTTTGTAAAATATTACGGGCATATTCTGGGTTATCCCATAAATCTGGTTGGTTTACAATTTGGTTTAATTTATCAATGTCTGTTTGAATTTTGTTTGGGTCAAAGAAACCCCCTTAACGCACTGATGTCGTCGCGTATTTGATTAAAAATTTCGTTGTTTGTCGTAACCATAACCAAAATATAGCAATTTATTTGCTTAAATCAACTTTTTTGTGTTTTATCATCAAAGTTTTATTGCGTTTGTTTTTTAAATATGATAAAATAATTCTAACGAGAGGGATTTCTAATGAAAAAATTTTGGTTGACTTGTGGGTGTATTGGCGCGTTTTTGACAGGCGATGCAGTTATGGCTGTTTCTGCTGGAACGGTTGCCAATGATTCTGCGCGCGCATTGGTTTATACTAATTCTTCTGGGGTTTCTACTGCGGGCAGTCGCGGGCAGAAGGGGATTGCCAGTGCGTATATTCAAAATCAGCGCAATACATATTTCTTGATTACTCAGCCAGATGTAGATACTGCGTGTCGTCGTAAAATTATGAACTGTTTGTCTGATTATTGTGGCGACAGCACTGCGGTTCCTGGTAAAACTTCTGGTCGTTGTATGTATGCGACCGAAACAGAATTGTACAATTACGCATTGCTTTGTTTGCAAAAAGACACATCAATTTTATTGCCACAATATAATACTATGACAAGAAATGGTGCTGGTGGAATGAATACTGCTGCGCGCCTTTGTCCATCCTATGTTCAGCAAGAATTAATGTCTTATTTGTCAATGGCAAATATGGCGGACAAACTGACAAAATCGCACTCTGATTTATGTGTACAACGTCGTCGTGAATTAGAGGCGGCAATGGCATGTCATTCTGTCGCGTTGGCTTATGGAAACGAAACAGCCAGTATGTTAACAACCCAATTAAATGATTATTGCGGTTCTGGGGTTGCTGGTGGTTCTGCCGAAATGGTAACGCGTTTTGTTAATGCTGGTAATGTTGGGGCCAGTGTTTGGGGTTGGGCTGAAAAGATAGTTAGTTTAGATTTGAATAACAAAGGTGCAAATTGGGAATCTGCCGTGGATGCCGTGTTGGCCAGTTATACGAATCGTATGAATTTGGCATGTGGTGATGATTTACAATTAAATACGGTTTCTCATCCAACGACAACTAATACAACACCTAATTTGCAAAATGCAGTATCGTTGGTTGCAAATGTGGCATTTCCAACGGTTCAAAACAATAAACAAAATCCATACGAAGACCAAAGTGTTTTTATGGAAGTGACATCTATGTCTGAATTATACGATTATGCCAGTGCTAACCAGGTTGTTCAAGCGGGGCTTACAAACAGTTCCTTAACCCAGAATTCGTTTTTAACATCTACACAAATGGACCAAATGCAAAAGGCATACAAACGCGGGACCAAGGTGTTTATTATCCGTGATAGCACGCGTTGCTATATTGTGCCGGTAACAACTTTGACCCAAATGGAAACATCGTTGGTTGCAAATGCTTTTGCAAATTGTGTCAGCAGATAATTTTATAAAAAATGCTTGTCGGGGGGGGCGGAAAAAAATGACTGTCTTACTTGATAACATAGTTTCTTTTTGATATAATAAATCACATGAAAGTATCGCGAAGGGGATTTTTAAAAACAGTCAGTTTTTCTGCTTTGGTTATCGGGTTGGCGCCACGTGTTGCGTTTGCTGTGCCAAATTCGTTGCGTTCGATGCGTACTGGTTTACAGCCGGGGGAAAAAACCAGATTAGTAATAGAAACATCCGCTCGTCCGTCTTACACTTTATCTTATGGCGATAAACAATTAATCGTTAATTTATCTAATACAAATGGAAAAACAGATGTTTCTGCAAAATTGGCGAATGGAACATTGATAAAAAGGGTTACGCAAATTCAAGATGGTTCTGTGTTAAAAGTTGTTGCGACCTTGTCCTCTGCCATAGATGCGATTGATAAAAAACAGATAATGCTGTTAGAGCCAAACGGTGACAATGATTACCGTCTTGTTATTGATTTTGTTGCCGGAACAGGCAAGGGCATAACCCAAGGCGCCACGGCCAAATCTGCAACCTCGCAATCTGCAAAAGAAACAAAAACAAACACACAACCGACAAATAATAAACATATAATTGTCATAGACCCTGGGCACGGTGGCAAAGACCCTGGCTGTATGGGTAAGGGCGGAACCAAAGAAAAAAACGTGGTTTTATCTGTTGCAAAAAAATTAAAATCTTCATTGGATACGGCTGGTTACAAAACATACTTAACGCGTTCAACAGATGAATTTTTAAAATTAGCGGATCGTGCTGAATTTGCAGAAAAGAAACGTGCGGATTTATTTATATCATTGCATGCTAATGCTAATCCTAGTCGTAATATAAAGGGTTTTTCGGTTTATACTTTGTCTGAAAAAGCATCAGACGAAGAAGCGCAAAAATTGGCAGAATCTGAAAATGCCGCGGATAAAATAGATGTAAGCGGATTTGAACAATTCTCCAAAGATATTCGTGTTGCGTTGTCTTCTTTGCAACAGCATGCCGTTGCGGAATTAAGCGAAGAATATGCGAATATTTGTGCCAAATCTTTGAATCGTGCATCTGTGGAACAACAAAAAGGTCCGTCTGTTCGTCATGCACCTTTTGCTGTATTGCGGTCAACTGTTCCTGGGGCACTGATAGAATTGGGACATTTATCCAATAAAAACGAAGAAAATCTTTTGAAATCAGATTCTCATCAAAATAAATTGGTTGCTGCGATTGTAAAATCAATAAATTCGTATGATTTTGATGTATAAAAAAACCGCGATTATCGCGGTTTTTTTGTTCAATATGTTTGTTTATTGTTCAAAAAACTCAACCGGTGCATCATTGACCGAAGCATCATGAACATTATATAATTCATCATCATACAGCACGTTTATCTGCTTGTTTGATTCTTCGTTCATAGGCAACCCGTCGGGGTGTTCAGTTTTTTTCGTCATCTTTAAATAATATTTTTTGTTGTCTTTACCCACGGCAAATGCTGGCGAGCTTGGCTTTTGAGTGTATAAACATGCGGCATCGTTACCAATATGTAAATATTTGCCAGAATCGCAAACAAATTCTTCTTTGGTCCACTGTGCATAAAGTGTCTTATCGCCGACTGTCCATGGTCCTTGAAGTATTCCTTTGACCATATTGGATGGTGTGCAACTAGATGTGTTCACACACCAACCATCAAAAATATATCCTGGATTGCTGATTGAAGCTAATTGAATTGTGGTATCTTCAATAGTGAATCTGGTCGCTAGATGTTCCAATTCAACATTGCCGTCCATATATGTAATATTGTAATACTGTGGAACACATATTTTGCCATTGGCGGTATTTTCTGGTGTATATCCAGTTTGACAAGAAGTGAACGACCATTGTGCGAACAATTCAATATCCCCAATGGTTTCCGCAGGATTTATGACAAAATTTTTCACAGGGTTATTACAATCGTCTTCGCCCACGCACCAGCCATCAAAACTGTGCCAATCACGCGATGGTTGACTGATGGAAATTGAAGATGTTCCAACAGTGTAAGAATTTGGATGAACATCGGTCGCGGATGCCCAGACCCCGTTGTTAAGATGATATGTTATATTATAGTGATTTGCACCGCACTGGTTTGAAGAAGCATCAAAAGTGTATCCGTCTTTGCAAACGACGTTTATATCGCAAGAATATGTTTCGTTTGAACCATAATAAATACGACCATTTGAAACCCCGGAAACCAAAGAACAAGATTCTGCATTATCTGGGCAACTATATTCACAATTCCAATCATAATAACAATCTTCGGGCTTTGTGGCACTCCATGCCGCAGAAGTATAACCTGATTCACAATTTAAACATGATGCAGATGCAGAATCAAGATATTGTCCAGCAGGGCACGCAGAAGCCACCCATTTAGCATAAAATGTAATATCCCCAGAAGAACCAGACGGAATTTCACGCGTCAAAGCACAATTTTGGGTTAAACTTGCATCATCGCACCAGCCGACAAAATCAGCATGTTCCGTATTTGCTGGGTTTGTTGTCGGGACCGTCAACGGTGTCGCGGAAGACAGGTATGTTGTTGGTGACAAACTATTAAACTGTGTGCCATCTGTGTTTAGATATGTAATAACATATCGCGTTTCTTCCCAATGCGCAGTGCAAGTTGAATTATCAGTAATGTTCCAAACAGATTGTGTTAAATCCAAATCATTTGAACAGGTCCAATTTATCAATGTATAATTTGGTCTAACCTTGCAGACAGAATTGTTTAATACATATTCAGCATCATAATCCACAGAAACCGTTTCGCTTTGACCATCTGCCAACTCTCCACCGTTACCACAATTATAGGATAAAGAATAACTGTTTGCCATCCAATGCGCTTCACATAACATATCGCTGTTATATACATACTCTGTAATTTCGGCATTATTTTGGTAATTTCCCGTGTATGTTTCACCGTTATCGTATGTTGCGCTGCAAGTCCAATAATCAAACTCATAACCAGCAATAGCAAATCCATTTGAATTCAATGGAATATTTTTATCACCAAAATTCACATTTTGTGTGTCAGTATTCCCTGTAAATCCAGTCGTTCTGTTGCCGGCTTTGCCGTATGAAAATTCTATGTGATAAACAGTTGGTTCCCACTTTGAATAGAAAACTTTATTCCCGTAATCTTCTGCAGAAATTTCCTGGATGACATCACCTTCAAATTCTGCATTATCATACCAACCAACAAAGGTATAATGTAATTTTTGATAATAATCTTTGATATCTTGTCCGGTCGGCAAGGTTAATCCTTCTCCAAAGGTATATGTGCCATAATTTTCGGCAAGCGCACCTATTATATTTTCACCATCATAATATGTAACATTATATGTTTCTGGTTCGCATGTCGGACCAGAATAATGGTCGTCACAAACGTATGTGGTCAAGCATGGTTCAAAACCTTCATTATAATAATTTATATTATTTTCATCCACTTTGTCATCGTACGCG
>JAKSTD010000026.1 GCA_024402755.1 Alphaproteobacteria bacterium | reverse complement strand
TTGCATTCGCACTTTATCCCGTCACAATGCGTCAAATCATTGACATCGCAGATACAGGTAACATTATGCCACCAAAGACAACTTGGTTTGAACCAAAATTGCGCAGCGGTTTGGTAATTCACAAATTGTCATAAAAGAAAACACCGCCAAATGGCGGTGTTAATTTTTTAAAACGGAATATCGTCTGCGATGTCTTCGATATTAACCTCTTCTCGTGGGGCAGATGCCACCGGGGCAGAATCTGTTCCACCGTCACCCATCGCTTTTGCACCAGACAAAATAACCATTTGACCTGCATACGGATTTAATACAACTTCGGTAGTATAGGTATCAACCCCCTGCTGATTTTGCCATTTACGCGTGCGCAAAGTTCCTTCGATATACAACTTGGTTCCCTTTTGCAACATACGTTCCGCGACTTCTATCAAATTAGGTGCAAAAATCACAACACGATGCCATTCTGTCTGTTCTTTTTGTTCGCCACTTTGTCTATCGCGCCATCTGTCAGATGTAGCCAACGAAAACGACACAACCTTTTGTCCAGATTGCATTGCGCGTACCTGGGGTTCTTGACCGATATTACCAACCAATATTACTTTATTTATACTGCCTGCCATTTTTACTTCCTTCTTTAATTAAGTTACCTGTGATTTAATGATTGCGAAAAAAAACTATAAACACAAGAAAAAAACGCGCCATAAAACAATGGCACGCATATAATTATTCTTCATCGGTTTCATCCACCTCTTCCTCTTCTTCTTCGGTGGCATTTAAATCTATTTCTTTTGGCACACCCAAAATATCTTCAATTTTTTCGGATGCGGCCTCTAAATCCATTTTGTGCAAAACCGCAAATTCTTGCGCCATACGTTCCAATGCACGCAAATACAGTTGACGCGCAGAAAAAGTCATCGTATCTGTTGCGGTCCTGCGCTGCAAGTCACGCACAACCTCTGCCAATTTCATTGGGTCACCAGAATTTATATTTTCTTCGTATTGTGCGGCGCGTCTTGCCCAAATCATACGTTTAGCACCGGCTTTACCCTTAGCAGCACTTATGGCTTCGTCCAATTTGCGAATACTGGTTAATGGGCGCAAACCAGAAATTTCAGCCCTGTCCAACGGAACACGCAAAGTCATATGATTTCTTTCAAAATCAATAACCATCATTTTTATTTTTTGTCCGCCGATTGTCTGTTCTTCGATACGCAACAACTTACCAACACCCTGGGTTGGGTAAACAACATATTGCCCGGTCTTGAAATCTAATCTTTTTGCTGGCATTTATGACACCTTTGCGTTTGCCACCCTCTCTCACAGGTCTATTATAACACAAACAATTGAAAAAACAATTATTTGGATAATTTTTTATTGTCCAAGGCCTGTGGGTGAAAAGCGCCCGATATTGTTAAACAATTCTTCAATCGCGTTCAATTCAATCGCCGCAGGAATTTCTGTTTCGCCACTGGCAATACGAACATCCTTTAAATCTTTGTCATGTAAAACCTTGGTTTGGGTCACCTGCCCATTTTTCACCCATGCCAACAGCACTGTTTTATTATCATAAGTAACAGGGAACGGTCCATGCATATTTTCATCCGCACTGTAATAAATCCAAACCTCATCCCCGTAAATAGTTCGTGCCTGGGGGTCACCCAATTCTTCCTGTAATTGGTGTGTAGTTTTTATTGTTGCGACTTTACTTTCCAAATCATCTGGAAAAACATAGCCACGATGTTTTGTCTGCAATGCGCATGCCGCCAAACCCAATGCAAATATGATAAATATTTTTTTCATTTTTTACCCCTCGCCATTATCTTTGTTTTTGTTAACTGTGAAATTAGCAATATGCTGTTTCAGTTCATTTTTGTATAAATTATTTGCCTTGGCCTCTGCCACTAATTTATCAAAGTTTGGATTAACAGACCGCGCTGCTGCAAAGCGTGTTTCTGTTTTCATAAATTCTTCCAATGGGAAAGGTGTCGCTTTATTCGAATCCATCGTCAATGGATTTTGCCCATTTTCTATATTCGCAGGATTAAATCGATAAAGTGGCCATGCCCCAGTGTTCACCAAATTGATTTGATGTTCCACACCATTTTGTAATGCAAAACCATGCGCTATACATGGTGCATAAGCCAATATGATTGATGGACCATTAAATGCCGCCGCTTCGCAAAATGCGCGAATTGCCTGGGTTTGATTCGCCCCCAAAGCGATTTGCGCAACATAAGCACCCGACATCATCGCAATTAAACCCAAATCTTTTTTTGCATGTTCTTTGCCACCAATCGCAAATTTCATAGATGCACCGAACGGGGTCGATTTAGATTGTTGTCCACCTGTATTTGAATACCCTTCGGTATCAAGCACAAGTATATTTACATTTTCTCCGCTATGTAAAATATGATCAACACCGCCGTATCCAATATCATACGCCCAACCATCACCACCAACTATCCATAATGTTTTATCAACAATCGCATCCAATAAATCAGCAGCATAAACCGCACGCGGATTTTTCATTTTTGATAATGTGGCACGCAAATCCTTTTCGATTTCGCGCTGTCTTTCTGTGTCCGTTTCAGACATCAATTCGTCCGTGTTTTCAAACCCGAGTTCAAACAACACAGAACGCAGAGCATTTTTGCGCTGATTTAACGCAACTCGCATACCCAAACCATATTCCGCATTATCTTCAAACAAAGAATTAGACCACGCAGGTCCACGACCATTTGAATCACAAGTCCAAGGTGTCGTTGGCAAATTTCCACCATAAATTGACGAACATCCGGTTGCATTTGCAACAATCATTTTATCGCCGAATAATTGTGCCATTAAACGAATATAGGGTGTTTCGCCACAACCAGCGCAAGCCCCTGGAAATTCAAAATAATGTGGCAATAATTCAACATGCTTTGGAATATTCAAATTTAATTTTGTTTTATCAAAATCTGGTATTTTCAATGCAGAATCAAAAGCCAACTGATTTTTAATTCCCTCGCCCATCGGTACCATGGATAGCGCAGACACAGGACAATTTTTCATACACAACCCACAACCTGTGCAATCTGCTGGCGATATATTTAATGTATAAAATAAATCAGGCCCCAATTCAGGTGTTTTCATTGGAACAACTGTCACACCATTTTTACGCGCAATTTCCATTTCCTTTTTATTCATAACCTTGATACGAATTGCGCCATGTGGGCAAAGCATTGAACATTTACCGCATTGAATACATTTGCTTAAATCACATTGAGCAACACGATTTGATATTGCGCGTTTTTCATATTTTGATGTTCCAATGGGGTACTGCCCTGCCCCAAAACTGCCATCAATTTTAAATCGCGACACAGGGATATCATCACCACGACCAGCCGCCATTTCACCCAGTGTCCCCGCAATTTCTGCCGGTGTATCTGGTGTCATAGATGGAATAAAATCAGGGGCATCTTTTGAAACACTTGATGGGAAATTGTATTTTTTCAAATAACTTTCTGCTTTATCAACCGCCGCCCAGTTTGCATGAACAACATCCATACCTTTTTTCTTATATGTTTTTTCGATTGCGACCTTGGCAGCATCTTTGGCAACTTCTGGGTTTATAACTTTTGTTAAATTAAAGAAGTTCAACATTATAAAGGTATTGATTCTATTTCCCAATCCCAATTCATTTGCCGCCGCATTTGCATCCAAGAAATACAAATTAGCACGAAGACGAATTAAATGTTCTTGGGCATCTTTGGGCAAACTTGCAAATGCTTCATCTGGTGTTAAAGAAGTATTTATCATAACAGTCCCACCGCTGCGCAAATTCGCAAAAACATCAAATCTTTGCGCAATCATAAAATTAGAAACACAAATAAAGTCCGCACTTTCGACCAAATATTCACTTTTAATTGGATGATTTGAGAAACGAATATGAGATTGAGTCACACCACCAGATTTTTTCGAATCATAAACCGCGTAAGATTGTGGATAAAGTTCAGAATTTTCCCCAACAATTTTCACGATGTTTTTTACCGCACCAACTGTACCGTCACTGCCGATACCATATAAAATTGCCGTTTTAACATCAGGGTTTTCAATCGTAAAACTTTTATCTGTATCCAAAGATAAATTCGACAAATCATCATCAATTCCAACAGTAAAATTATGATGTAATTTATTCTGCATCATGTATTCAACAATCGCCTTGACATCACGTGGTTTAAATTCTTTTGAGCCCAAACCATAACGACCACCAAACACAGCAATCCGCGAATCAACAATACTGCGCACATTTTGATAAAGTGGCTCGCCGATTGAACCCGCTTCTTTTGTCCTGTCCAAAACGGCAATTTGTTCAACACTTTCTGGCAAAGCATCCAAAAATGCCTTTACCGGGAACGGATTAAATAAATGCACACAAACCAGTCCAACACCTTTTGGCAAAAAGCCCAAAGTTTCTTCGATTGTATCACAACTGGAACCCATCGACACAATTACATACTTTGCCTTTTTATCGCCAATATAATCAACAACATTATAACGACGTCCTGTTAGTTTTGCGAATTTATCCATCGTTTCTTGCACGATTTCTGGCACTGAATCATAAAGTAAATTTGCCGCCTCTCGTCCCTGGAAATAAACATCTGGGTTTTGCGCAGTTCCACGAATCTTTGGTTTATCAGGTGTTAACCCACGCGCACGATTTTGTGCAACCAAATCCCCGGACAACATTTCACGCAAAACATCATCATCAATTCTGGTTAATGCAGATTCTTCGTGACTTGTCCGGAATCCATCAAAGAAATGGACAAAAGGAACACGCGCCCGTAATGTCGCCGCATGCGCAATCGCCGCCATATCGTGTGCCGCCTGAACATTATGCGAAGACAATAACGCAAACCCAGTATTACGCACAGCCATAACATCACTGTGGTCACCAAAAATTGATAATGCATGTGTAGCCAATGCACGCGCCGCAACATGCATAACAAACGGTGTCTGTTCACCCGCGCCTTTATACATATTTGGTATCATCAACAGCAGCCCCTGCGATGCAGTGAAAGTCGTAGCCAAAGCCCCCATTTGCAATGCACCATGCAACGCACCTGCCGCACCCGCCTCTGATTGCATTTCGATTATTTCGGGGACAACACCCCAAATATTTTTCTTGTGCTGAAAAGACCACTCGTCCGCCAATTCACCCATGGTGCTACTTGGGGTAATTGGATAAATAGCAGCACAATCAACACAACGATAAGCGACATCAGCCGCAGCCCAATTTCCATCGACAATTAATTTTGACATTTCTATACTTCCTGACTTTAACAAATTCCTGCAAAAATATTACATCTTTTATATATTTAAGGCAACCCAAAAAAATGTTTTTATTTTCAAAAACATATTGACAAAACAAATATTTTGTATTACATTTATCGCAACAAACAAAGATAAGGACAAATCATGGCAAAAGAAACCGAATTAAAAAACGCAATGGTTGACAACAATATTTATATTTTGACAACCATAAGCCCAGAAACAACAAACGAATTAATCGCTCAATTATCTCATTGGGTGGATGTATTGCCATTTCCAAATTATGTTGAAAAAAATCAGCCAACAACAAGAAACGATATTTCCGAAGATGAAATTCGCATTATTTCCGGAAAGTATTCCAAGAAAATGTATTCGCCATACGAAATGGTACCGACATCTTGTCCAACAATAAATGTTTACATCAATTCCAATGGTGGAAAAACGTTGGTGATGCAATCAATTTTAACCTTATTTAACATGGCATCAGCCAAAGGCACAATCATTAAAACATACAATCTAGCAAGCGCCAGCAGCTCTGCTAGTATGATCGCGATATCTGGAACTCCGGGATACAGATATATGGCTGAAAACGCATATAACTATATTCATTTTGGACGCTATTCTGCTGATACTGCACACACAGATGAAATAGACATTTTAACAAATGACTTAAAAACATTTGATAAAACCACGCGACTTATGTATTTAAACAACACTAAATTAACAAACAAAGAATTAACAAGATATTACAATACCGAAGGCGCTGGCCGACTTTATGCAGACCAATGTTTACAAAAAGGTTTATGTGATTGGGTTATAACAAACGATGGGCGATTTGTTAACAATATCGCGGAATTAAAATCTAACCACAGATAAACAAAAGGACACATCATGAAAAAAGACAAAAACCATGTTGACTTATATACTTCCCATTATAACGA
>JAKSTD010000025.1 GCA_024402755.1 Alphaproteobacteria bacterium | reverse complement strand
ATTTGCAGTATGTAATTGTTGATGATTCTGGGAATTTCGGTAATAATGATTTGATAAAAATTATACAAAATCGCTCAGATTTAAAAACTTTTTTTGGCAAAGATGCAAAAACAGAAGTGCCTATTGCTGGCTTTATAAATGGTCGTTTTGCAAGTCGCAGAATAGACAGGTTAATTATAAATCATGACACAAAAATCATAGATTTTATTGATTATAAAACAGATACAGATAAAACATTATTTATCGAAAAATATAAAAAACAATTACAAGAATACGCGGAGTTGTTACGATTGGCATATCCTGGATATAAAATCAGCGGCTATATTTTATGGCTTCACGATTGGGGATTGGAACAGATAGTTGCCTAAAAGGATGTTGCTGGATGCGTTGTCTTTGGCACTGGGGGCGCGTTCTGACACAGGTTTGATTCGCAACGATTGTGATACAGCTTCTGTCACTGCTGAATTTGATTTTGTTAATGATGATGTAAAAGCAATACTGGATGAAAATGGTATTGATTATAATGATGGTTTGATTTTGCGACGCACTTTATCACGCGACGGCAAAAGCAAGGCATGGATTAATGATGTTCCTGTATCAATTAAAACATTGAAGCAAATTGGTGATGATTTGATTGAAATTCACGGACAATTTGAAAGTCATTCTTTGTTAGACGCAACAACACATATTTCTTCGTTGGATGAATATGCTGTTTTGAATAATGCTGATTTTGCTGGTGTTTTGTATAACACAAAAAACACCTATTTTGATTTGCATGAATCACAAAAACGACTAAAAGAATTAACAGAAATACTGGAAAAATCTGCAAGCGAACGCGAGTTTTTGGAACACAATGTGTTGGAATTGCACAAATTAAACCCACAAATTGGCGAAGAAGAAGAACTTGCTAATACGCGCACAAGGATGATGGATGCTGAAAAAAATGCTGGTATTTTAACTGACGCGATTACGGTTTTAAAGAATAATGGAAATTCTTTGGATGAACAGATTTGTTCGGTTGCGCATATTTTGGAACGAATAAAAACAGAACCGAATCCGTATACAGAACACATAGATAAATTGTATGATGCGGCATCTGTTGTGGCAGAAATCACAGAACAGATTCATCCAGAAAACACAGATGTTGATGATATAGATTCTGTTGAAGAAAGATTGTTCGCTTTGCGCGCAGCTGCGCGTAAACATAGATGCACTGTTGATGAATTACCAAATAAATTATTGCAAATGGAAAATCAATTAAATGCTATTGATAACAGTGACACAGAATTAAAACGGTGCAGGGCAGATGTTGATAAATTTGAAAAAATATTTAATGAACATGCAAAAATATTGAGCGGATTGCGCAAAACTGCGGCAGATAATTTACGCAAACAAATTTTAACCGAATTGCCAGATTTAAAATTGGGGTCTGCTGATTTTAGGGTTGATATTCCAAAAACAGAACGAGCACAAAACGGTATAGATGACATTGTGTTTGTGATAAAAACAAATCCTGGGACACCTTTTGCGCCGTTGAACAAAATTGCATCAGGTGGTGAATTGTCGCGTTTTATGTTGGCCTTGCGTGTTGCGCTTAATAACCCGACCAACAAAAAAACAATAGGTTGTGATGAAGTGGATACTGGAAGCAGTGGTGCGACTGCTTCTGCTGTCGGGGAAAGATTAAATAAATTGGCACAAAACGAACAATTATTGGTTATAACTCATTCTGCCCAGGTTGCTGGTTTTGCAGACAAACATTTCAAAATATCAAAACACAGCGAAGCCAATAAAACCACAACGACAGTTGAAGAATTGTTCGATGATGACAGAATAAATGAAATCGCCAGAATAATAAGTGGCGCACAAATTACCCCCGAATCAATCGCTAGTGCAAAAAATTTAATCAAGTTTTAATGTTCCGTCGCTGAATTCAATACTGGCTGGGACGGCGGTGTTGGTGCTGATGATATTGTTGTCTTTGTCGCGAACAATGGCGAAACCGCGTGCCAAGACATTTTTATAGCTAAGCGATTTAAGCATTTGACCCGTATGTATCAAAGATTGTTTTAATATATTTAATCTGTTTTCCATAATGGTGGGGAATTTGGATACCAGTTCGATTTTTTGTCGTATTATATTTATTTTGTTATCAACGATTATAGACATGGTGTGCGCTAAATCATCAACTTTTTGTCCTTGTTCCATCAGTATCTGTTTTGGACTTTTTATGTTTATGTTGAACACATCGCGTTTCAGGTGACTAATCTTTGTGACAAAACCTGTATTTAAGCGGTGTGATAAATTATCAAGTTCTTGGACAAGGGATAACTTTGTTGGGACAACCATTTCAGCTGCACCAGTTGGTGTGGGGGCGCGTACATCTGCTGCAAAATCAATTAACATCCAATCTGGTTCATGTCCAACACCAGATATTAATGGTATATGACTTGCCACTGCTGCGCGAACAACAATTTCTTCACTAAAAGGCAACAAATCTTCCAAAGAGCCGCCACCACGCGCAACGATAATAACATCAACATTGTTTTTTGTGTTAAAGTATTCAATACCAGCTGCAACTTCTGCAGCCGCAGTTGCACCCTGAACAGTCGCAGGATAAAGCAATACATGCACAGGAAATCTTTCACGTAATCTGTTTTGGATATCTTGGAAAGCCGCACCAGTAGGACTTGTTACAACACCGATTGTTTGTGGAAAACGCGGAAGCGGTTTCTTTCGTGATTGGTCGAACAATCCTTCGGCAGCAAGTTTCTGTTTGCGCATTTCTAGCATTTTAAGAATCGCACCAACCCCAGCCAATTCAATAGAATTTATAATAATTTGATAATTACTGCGTGCAGGATAAGTTGTAAAACGACCGGTAATAATAACTTCTGTTCCGTCTTCAATTTTGAAACCGACAGGTGTTCCACGCCAAATGATGGCATTTATAGCGGCGCCTTCATCCTTAATCGTCATATACATGTGTCCAGATGTTGCGCGTGTAATTTGAGACAATTCACCACGAATACGAATTTCCGGGAATGCGGTTTCAACAACCTTTTTTAACAAAGTCGCAGCATCGCTTACACTAAACACCATGTCTGGTTTAACAAAAGATTCTGGTTTTTGTAACATGTTTTTTACTTTTTAGAATTTTTATTTAATCGCGCCAATTCAAACATTAAAACATTTTTAAATGTTTCTTTGTGTGGTGTTTTTAGTTTGTCTGTATCCACAGGTCGACCAATTTCGTATGGTATCACTTCTGGATAAAAATGTTCCCCAGTTGTGCCAAAATTTATTCCGGTGGCTTTGTCACGCAAAAACACAACAGGGCTTCGTGGCCAATCTTTTTGACGAATAGCCATCATTTCCCAAACATCATCGCCACCATACATTTCATATATAAGCACACTGGCCATTGCGCAAAATCCGGACGACCATTTGTTTTCAGACATTTTACTGGATACAAATTTTTCGTGAAAAATTGGGTCTTTGTATATATTGCGCAAAGCGGCAGTTATCTGGGGCAAAGTATATTTCGCATTCATAACTTTTTCGCGATTTGCACTATGAATTTGTTCGGCTAATTTAACGGTAGCCGCTGTAAACTCTTCATATCGCTGTGCATAACTTTTCATGATAAATATTATATCATTTTTTTATAATTCAGTCAACGGCCAACGGGGGCGGGGTGCCACAGGTTTTGATACCGTATTGCCAACTTTATAATTTTCGATTCCTGCCCATGCAATCATTGCGCCGTTATCGGTGCACAAATTCATTGGTGGCGCAGCAAATTGCATATTAAAATCTGTTGCTAGTTTTTCCATGGCATTTCGTATCGCGCTATTTTTAGCAACACCACCCGCTACAACCAGTGTTTTTGGTTTTGCGCTTTTTACACGTTCATCAGATATCGCATTATGCAATCTGTTTGTTATGCAGTCGACCACAGCCGCTTGGAAAGAAGCGCAAAAATCATTTATAAATTCTTCGTCAATATTTGATTCTGGTGTTTTATCCAACAGCATACGCGCGGCTGTTTTTATTCCAGAAAACGAAAAGTCGCA
This sequence comes from Alphaproteobacteria bacterium, assembly GCA_024402755.1. Taxonomy (GTDB): domain Bacteria; phylum Pseudomonadota; class Alphaproteobacteria; order Rs-D84; family Rs-D84; genus Enterousia. The sequence continues at coordinate 2,255 of JAKSTD010000025.1, read as the reverse complement.
CCCAGGTTTATCACACAATGGTCGCGGAAAGCGAAATCTTTTTGAATTTCCTTGTTTTGCGCGTTTATCCACAACTGGTCCCCCAGGATACCCAAGCCCCAACATCTTTGCGATTTTATCAAATGCTTCGCCCGCGCTATCGTCCAGGGTTTGTCCAATTAATTCATACTTGCCTACACCGCGCACCAATAAAATTTGACAATGCCCCCCGGATGCCAGCATTAACAAATAAGGAAATTTAACATCTATATTCATTGCAGAATCGCTGGCGGATGTTGCTTTAAGACGCGGGACTAATGCGTGTCCTTCCAAATGATTTACCGCCACCAACGGTTTGTTTGTTGCGTTTGCAATTCCTGTTGCCGCCATCCAGCCAACCAACACCCCGCCAATTAAACCAGGTCCTGCAGTAGCAGCAACAACATCAATGTCTTTAATGGTTTTGCCTGCGCGTTCCAGTGTTTGTTTTATAACCTCATCAATAGCCAATATATGGGCGCGCGCAGCCAATTCTGGAACAACACCGCCATATTGTTGGTGTTCTGGAATCTGGGAATATATGATATGAGCCAAAATGTTTTTGTTATCATCAACAATCGCAGCGCTGGTTTCGTCGCAAGACGACTCGATTCCCAAACACAACAGAGATTTTTGTGAAACACACCTTGGTGTGTCGCTGCCCATATCTGTTATAATCAATTTTTCTGTATTCATTTTATTTCCACCAATGCAAAACCAATGTGTTTTTTATATTTTTTGTGTTTTTGTATATATTCATTAAAATCTGTGTCTGTGACACAGCTATCTGTTTTTGAAGCATGTCGCAACATACCATCAGGTAACAAAAAGCCCATATGTACAACAGACAACCCTGTCCCCATCTTAGCATAAAAATTTAAATTTCCAGCAACAAATAATACTATCAAAGGTTTGTCGGTTTTTACAGGTTTAAATTCAGAATATGGAATATATTCTAAAACAGCATGTTGTGTTTTAAATGAGGTATTTATATTATGTTTTTTCTTAAACCAACTTTTTTTATCAATGGCAATCTTTTTTCTTTCGGTTTTACCATATTGATTGCTGACATTTTCAACTAAATCGGTATTGTTATTTAACCAATCTGTTTCGACAAAATGATTTCGGTTTATAAAATCAACCTTGCCGTCTTTGTACCTGATTTTATTTAGTTTTTCTATATCTCCATCTGCCAGGCATGTTTCAACAAATGTCATACAATCAAAAGCATCTGTCCGTAAAAGTGGGTCTTTGTCGGGGGCTTTTTCTTCACCCAATGGGTCAATTAAATATTTGGTTCCCAGATATTGTTCGCCTATGTAATGTTCTTTGTGCGCGCACCCATACAACAAAACCAAGAAAAAGATAAGAAATAATTTACTTTTCATCAGGTTGTGAATTAAGTTTAATACCGTTATAACAAAGCACAACAGCATCATGGATAATCATCTTGTTTGAATCTGGTAACTCCGCTATCTTGGTTGCACAGTTTATCAGCAAATCTTGTTGTTCTGCATTTGGAACGATTCGTTGAATAGTTGTGATTTTTTCTTGCTCTGACAAAGTTAGCCATTTCTTCATGTGAGATTTTTCAAAAGTTTTTATTGGTTGCACAAAGAAACCCAGCACTACAAATATCCCCAACACACAAACAATGATGGATATTTTTATAAACAATTTTATCTGCTGAATTTTTGTTTGCTGTGTCATTTTTTACTCGCATCGTTCCAACCAAACATCATAAGTTTCGTCTTGCAATGGATTAAGCCCAGGTTCATTACGATTCATCCAACCACTAAAAATGCGTCCCTCTGTTTTTGTATGTATTTCAAAGAAACCAAAATAATTTTCTGCATCAAAAGGGTCGCTCTGTTTACAGTTCTTTAACCGTATGGTCAATCCATCATATTGAACTGTTTGACCGACTTTGATAGATGCCAGTTGTGTTTTTCCGGCAGCTTTATTCATTATACGAACAACAGCGGTATTTTTTTCAATATATGCAAAAGCAGGGTGTGAAGACAACAAAAATAGGGGTGCTATAAATAAAGTTAATAATTTAATCTTATTCATTTATCTCACCCCCTTTGGTTTAATAATTATTTGTCTTCACTGTTTTTTGCATTAGCAGACAAATCTTCAACGATTCTTGCCTTTTTGCCAGACAAAGCGCGCAAAAAGAACAATTTTGAACGGCGCACTTTCCCAACGCGAACCTTTTCAATTTTTTCAATCGC
>JAKSTD010000024.1 GCA_024402755.1 Alphaproteobacteria bacterium | reverse complement strand
TGTAGAACACCCACGAAGGGGACGCGACATTACACTGATTACCCCCATTCGGGGTATAGTTTGTTGCAGAACACCAACAATATTTTCCATCCGTATCGCTTGGGGTGCCAGGTGTTGCCCAACTACCATCTATACTGCGGCATATCGCCATGCCTTTTACTGTGCCATAGTCAAATGTTACTACCCATTCACCAGAATTTAAATCACTACTGTTTTCGGTGCCAAATTCATCCGCCATTGTATATCCAAGTGAACTTATCGGTTTCCATCTGGTATGTGTTTCATCCCAATCTGTACCTATTGATGGGTCCAGACCGCTTAAACTGCATCCTGCTGCTTGGTTTACACGCCAGCCTGTGAATACATAACCTTCCCTTGGTGTGGGGGTTGGGACATCAAATGTACTGCCATATGTGCACGATGACGGTGTTCCGCCACCATCCCAGGTTAATGAAATACTGTTAACTGTCCTCCACTGTGCAGTACATGTAACATTTGCCGCCGGCATTGTAAATTGTTCATTTGCAGCCTTGTTACCAATACCATTATCACAAGACCAACCATTGAACACATATCCAGACGGCGCGGTAAATCCATTTGCAGGTAATGTGATTGTATCGCCAATGTGTTTTCCTGTTTGACTGGACATGTTGCCACTGGCACCACCATTACCAGGCACAAAGGAAACGGTATAATTTATTGCCGAACACACTGGCGCGTATGTCCCAGAACCACTGGTTAATGTATATCCTGATTGTGCAGTGGTTGTGTATGTTGCCGTTCCATCACTGTTGATTTTCAATGTGCATTTACAACCCGTTCCAGCAGAACAATCTTGCGCCCATGCCGCATATAAATCGGTGTTTGCGGTGTATGTGTTATTTGGTGGCAGACCGCCGGTTTGAGTTATCGCACGGGTACCACTGCCCCCACTGGCGGTTAAATCAGATTGTGTTGTGGTATAAAATCCACGGAATTTATAACCTTTACGTGTTGGAACAGGCGCGCTGGATATCGCTGTTGTTGCGGCGGAATCACTATACCAACCAGTATTATATTTTTCATATATCGTGCTGTGTATTGAAGTGTTGTTATAATTGAGCAGTGTTATGGTATAAATGTTTGGTGTCCATTTTGCGGTACATGTCACATCGCCCGCAGGCATTGTAAATGTTCCGCCCCCTGATACGATCCCAATATTGTTATCACAAAACCAATCCCCAAAAACATATCCAGTTGGCGTGGCGCATTGCGTTCCATTAGGTGTTGTCACGGCGTCACCAGATGAATAAGTGTTGGGATCGGTAAAAGAATCGGTGCCTTTTTGGTCACACTGATAGTTCACGTGATATGTTGTTGATTCCTTTGAATCACAGATGGGGGTTTTACACTTATCAAATCCAACAAAATTAATACATTCACTGGAACAACCGGTTTGACAATCTGATTGGGAGGTAAAATTGGAATCTAGTGCATATTGCCATGCAACCAGACCTGAACTAAAAGTAGTTGACCCATTGTTGTATGATTCAATACCGCACCAGCAATATTGTCCCGACGACGACGATGGGTACGAATAAGTGCCTGTATCAGTTGCGCTGCAAAATGAGGTTCCAGATAATGTCTGTCCACCAGTAAAATGGGCTTCCCAGTTTGGTCCGTTTGTTTCACTCGTGCCAAGTTCTGCGTCACAAAAGCCATAGTCAAATTCATTAATAGAGACAAATTCTTCTTTGTCGCACCATTCGGGAAGTTCCCCACCAGGTGTATAACATATACCAACCCCACATCGGTCTTTTTCTATAGCTTCTTTACACCTTTTTAAACATTCGGTGTTGCATTTCGATAGGGTACTAAAATTCTGCTTATATGCCCATGCGGTCGGATTTGAATTAAAGGTAGTTGTTCCATCAGTATATGATTCAATCCCGCACCAGCAATATTGTCCCGACGACGACGATGGGTACGAATAAGTGCCTGCATCAGTTGCGCTGCAAAAAGCAGTTCCGTGTACTTCTCTGTTGGGATTAAAATATGCCGTCCACGTCCAATTCTCCACATCAAGCTGAATCTCTTTTGGTTTGCTCTTGCATATGGTTGCAAATGTTTCATCCAAATCAGAAATGCTGGTAGGTTTTTCGCATCCCGGCAAATAATCGGCTGCATGTGCGACACCAACCCCGCCGAACAAGGCGAAAAACAAACAAAACACAGACAAAAATAGATGTTTTTTCATTCCCATCTTCCTTTCCTATTATTACTATGCTACTAAAAAACAAAATTTTAAGTCAAGGGCATTTTTCAATTATGTTGATTTTTTTTAGGTTCTCTGTTATTCTTGCCGTTGTGATGAATAACCAAAGGAGAATTATAAAATGGTATCTTTAAAAGGAACACAAACAGAACAAAATTTATTGATTGCTTTCGCCGGTGAATCCCAGGCGCGTAATCGTTATACTTTCTTTGCATCCGCAGCAAAAAAAGAAGGGTATGAGGCGATTGGAAAAATATTCGAAGAAACCGCGGCCCAGGAAAAAGAACACGCAGAACGTCTTTTTAAATATCTGGAAGGTGGTGAACTGGAAATAACCGCATCTTTCCCCGCTGGTAAAATCGGTGACACACTTGAAAATCTTAAAGCTGCGGCATACGGTGAACACGAAGAAAACACTGGTATGTATCCACGATTCGCTGCAATCGCTGCAAAAGAAGGTTTTTCAGCAATCGCAGAAGTATTAAAAAATATTGGATACGCAGAACGTTATCACGAATCAAGATTTCGTGCTTTGGCAGATGCAATCGAAAAAGGGACTTTGTTCAAATCCGATAAAATCGTAATGTGGCGCTGTACAAACTGTGGAAATTGGCATATTGGAACCGAAGCACCAAAGGTTTGCCCGGCATGTCTTCACACCCAGGGATATTTTATCAGCGAAGGCATCATTTCTCGTTGCGACACCAGCGAAGGTTTCTGTGAATATGCAAACAAAGATTAAGAAAAATCAACCAATGACAATCGCAGAATTTGCGGAATATTTGGTGGATAAAGATTTGCAGAAAATTGAAAAACTTCGCAAAGAATTATCTAAGTATTTATCAAGATAAAAACACCGCAATCGCGGTGTTTTTTTATTTTGCCAAAATTAACAATTCGGTATTTTGTTTGTTTGGTTTTGCAACCTTTTTCTTTGGTTGCGCAGGATTTTGTTCAACATTTGGGGTTTCCATTTCTAATTCGTCTAAAATAGCATTTAACTTACGCAAAGAAGAATTTGCACATCCGCGACCCCGCCATGATAAAATTTCCGTTCCTGTTTTTCTGTCTGATATTGCCAATGAAAAACGCCACCACCAAAATCCATTAAATGCACACCAGATTGGACGCAATATCGCCGGTTTTTCATCTATTATTATGGAATACCTTATGTCTTTTGATTGAGAATATACTTCTAAATCGCTAGAACTTGTTTCACGAACAGATGCTAATTGACCAACATGTGTCTTGTATCCCCGTTTATCAAAAACTTCTTTTAATGCCCGTTGCATAGTTTCCCCACCACGTGGTGTATAAATTAATTTATCTGTATCCAAAGTCCCGGGTTTCATATAGATGCTGTTACAGCCCGTCAAAGATAAACATAAAATAATAAAAGCAAACAAACGCATCATGATAATATTCCTTTTTTCAATGATTTATAACACGATGTAAAAATAAATCAAGTGTAAAAAAAACCGCCCAATCGGGCGGTTTAAATAAATATTACGATTAAATGCTGTCTGCGTTAATCCATTTGCCTGCTTTTAACAAACCAGGGGACATACCTTTGTCATTACGCAGGGTGTCAATAACACGACGTGCACCCGTCGCATCAAGGTTGATAATACGCACTTTGTACATATCGTTTTCGCGAACAACAGTCGCATTTCCATAAGATGCCAATTCACGGGCCAAAGCATTTGCATTATCTTCGCTGTAAACCGCGGCAACTTGGACACTGTAATCGCCAGCAACCGGTGCAGGCGCAGGTGCAGGTGTTGGTGCGGGTGTTGAGGCCGGTGTTTCTGTTACTGTTTCTTGAACAGCCGCTGTTTCTGCTTTTGTGGTTTCGCCCAATGTAGCATTTTTCACCGCAATAGATTCATCGGACATAACCTGAATTTGAACCTTTGCTGTTCCTTTTATGCCGATTTTTTCAGCAGCCGCAGATGACAAATCCATAATACGTGTATTTACAAATGGACCACGATTATTCACACGAACCACAACTGCGTTTCCGTTGTCCAGATTAGTTACCTTTACAATAGATGGTAATGGCAATGTTTTGCTGGTTGCGACCATTTGATTTGAATCAAATGTTTCGCCATCACTGGTCTTGGAACCGTTTAGTTCCATAGGAATTATGCCTGCCACGCCAGTTTGGTTATAAGATAAATCTTCGCCAGGAATGTATTGAACATCTTCGACCTTGTACGGACTGCCAATATAATATTTCGGTGCAGCCGCCATCAAATATGCGTTTGTGTTCAATGTGTTTTCCGCAGGTGCCAGTTGTTCTTCGGCAAACCCGTCATAGCCATACGTAGCATTATTGTCTTTGGAATTTAAATCCATACATCCAGCAACCAAAGCGGTCAATACCGCCAAAGATACCACTTTTTTCTTTTTTTCTCTCCTTTTGTGGGGCACCCCCGTTTGTTCTTATGTTTTATATTCTACCATAAATAAAAGTTACTTGCAAACTTTATTTTATAATAAATCTATCGATTACAAACGCAATCGGCAGGTATAAAATCCCAAAAACACAAATCGCGATACCCAGCACCCAAACATTAGGTATGCTTATCATTGATAACACAACACCCAACGCAATCGCCAAAAAGGCAAACACGAACATTGAAACAATCGTTTTTTTGTTTGTTTGAACCAGTTTGCGCCTGCGACATACGCGTCCCAAAAGATAGTTTTTAACATAACCGCTAACCACAACCCCCACTGGAATAGATAAATATCCAACGACTGGAAACAGGGCAAGGTATATAACTGTGGCAACCCCCAAAGAAATAACACTTGTTCGAACCGGTGTATTAACATCTTGGGAAGCATATAATGTTTTGCTATAAATCTGGCTGATTAACATCGCGGGTAACACCAAACATTGAATTCTTATCGCCAGCGCAACCGCCTGGGTAGATTCTGGGGTCCAAGCACCGTGTTGAAATAAAATTCTTATAATTGGTTCTGCCAAGACGAACAAACCAACCACACAAGGCATAATCAACATCATAGAACGGCGCATAGATGAATTCTGTTGTAAATAAACACTTCGCATATTTTTGTCAGTTAATGCTTTTGAAATCGAAGAAATCAAAACCGTTCCAACCGCCAGACCAATCATCGCAAATGGTAATTGAACCATACGGTCTGAATAATAAAGCCACGATACTGCACCACTTTGCCAACTGGCAACCAAAGTCCCGACGATAATAGTTATTTGGTAAAAGCCAGAACCAACCAAACTTACCCCGAATCTTTTGAACATATCTTTTATTTGGGCGTTCCAATGTGGTATTATTAATCGTAAACCAAAGTGCTTACTGCGTATGCGCCGCCAAAGGACAGCAAATTGAATTATACCAGATAACACAACTGTTGCTGCCATTACATAAATAATATACTGATTACCATACCAAATTGACCCTGTCAGTGCGCAAATCAACATAATGTTTAATAGTACCGGCATAAAAGCAGCCAATAAAAATCGTGAATGTGCATTTAATACCGCTGATAAAAACGCAGCCCCGCAAATAAAAATAACATAAAAGAACATAATACGGGCGATTGTCACAGTAAGGTGCATCTTGCCAGGGTCTTCGGAGAACCCAGGCGCCAATGCCCATATAACAAGTGGCATAAAGATTTCAAAAATGATTGTTATACCTAACAATATAACCATTAACCAAGAAAAAACATTTTTTGCAAAACCTTCATCTTTTTTCATATCAGTGTACATCGGGATGAATATGGCAGATAAAGCGCCTTCGCCTAATAAATCGCGGAATAGATTGGGTAATTTGAACGCAGCAAAGAATACGTCTGATAATCTTCCAGCGCCCAAAAAGCGCGCAATCAACATATCGCGAACAAAGCCGAAAACGCGGCTAATTCCTGTCATTGCGCCCACACCGAATATATTTTTTCCTAATTTCATGATAAAACCTATTTTTTGCTTTTATTTTTTTATCTGTTTTATTATACTGCGATTGTTTAAGGAAATTCAAGTATGAAAAAAATCATTTTATTATTTTGTTGTCTCCCGTTGTTATACGCGTGCAGTGGGGGCGAAGAAATCAAGGT
>JAKSTD010000023.1 GCA_024402755.1 Alphaproteobacteria bacterium | reverse complement strand
TTAAAATTGTCCATTATTTGAATGTCTATATTTTTGCCAGAATATCCACGCGCAGCTGCATACGCAAAATCAATAGCATCGAATTGTTGTTGATTTTTTTGATAATCATAATCAGATTTAATTTGATTCAAAACAGTTTCATCAATATCGTTGCCATTGGTCAAAGAATCTAAATAAATCCCATTTGCTTTTTTGTTTTGAACATAATCTGATAATGAATAGTTTGCAACAATATTTGCCGATAAAGGTGTTCGTTGATAATTTGTTTGATTTGTGGCAGAAGAACCGTGCCCACCACCAGAAGATTGAAGTGCCAATGCAACACCTGTTCCAACCAGAACAGCGCCCCCTGCCACAGTCAACAAAGTTGTGTTATTAGAAGATTTACATTTTTCTGGATATGCGCGGCGATAGTTTGCGTTTTTGCAATTTGGATTTCCAAACGCACCAACGGTCGTGAATACAACCGCAAAAAGTGCAGCAAAAACCTTTTTTAATACTTTCATTCTAACCATTTATTGTAAATATAGACCAAATAATAGTTTTGTCAATAGTTTTTGCGGACTTTGTCAACTAGTGATTTTTTTTTCAATAATTACTTTTTTTATAGTGGCATTTTGTGATATAATTGAATCAAGGTTTGAAAAAACAAAGGAGAAATATTATGAAAAAATCATTTTTAATTTTCGGTGTTATCGGTGCTATCTTTATGACAAATGCTTATTCTGCTTCTGTTGGTGAGGTTTTGGGTGCTGGTGATAGGGGATGGATGGCATGTCCACCCGATTGCGTTTTTTTAAGAAATGCCAATGGCGGGTTTTCAACACCATTGACTTGTGTTGATCATGGGGTTGAATGTGTTGGTGGAAATAGCGGAATAAGATTTTATGACGAATATCCAACGCAATATGCGCTCGGTGAAGTCGTAGAGGCAGCCAAAGTAGAGAAAAAAAATGTAGCCGATAAAGTTGTTGAAAAATCAGAATCTGTTTCTGTTGCACGTGTGGCTAAGGTCGGGGCAAAAGCTAAAAAAACAATAGATACTCCAAATAAACCATCCAAAGTGCAAGATATGGTTTCAGATGGTGGTGCGATTGCAATTAATTGTCCTGCGAATTGCACACCCGATTGCGTTATTTTAAGTAACGTCGTTCTTTGTGAATGTAAGGATAGTAATGGTAACACCTGCAAAGCGGATGTTGTCGTTTCTGATGAGGTTAAAGCAAATGCTGTAAAATAGTGCAATTTCAAATATTTGGGTTTGACAAAAAACCGCCTTGCGACGGTTTTTTGTTTTTTTACACTCTGTTCCATAAAAGATAATATTTTCTAACCGTTCGCAATGATGAACGGATGAAATTAATGTTGGCGACAGCCCGTCACTTCGTGCCACCTCCTCTTAGCCAGAAGAGGGGGGGCAAGATGGGGTGGAATAAACTTTTATATTGACAATCTGTGATTTTTGTATTAGTTCTTTTAAGAAATAGTCAAAGGTGGTGTTTTATGGATTTTGTCCCAGATTCTAATATTGCGCATGATTGTTTGCACACTTGTGGTTTTTCAGAATATTCACGGGCATACGTTATCACAAATGAAGATTTGCGTTATTCCTTGAATTTTATGCCAAAAGAGGCCAACCGTGCTTTGACGGTTGTTGGCTCTGGTGACCATCCGTTATTTTGTTCGCTGTTTGGGGCCAGGCATGTTGATACTTTTGATATTTCTTATAATGCAAAGTGCATAATGGATATAAAAGTTGCTGCTTTGCAAAGTGGTCTAGATTTATTCGATTATGAACAAATGTTATATGAATTATTTTATTGTCGTGATATAACCGGACTTAAAAACATTGATAAAATTTCAAAAATGCTGCCAGCGGAAGAATACAAGTATCTTTGTGATATGAAAAACGTTTCTCTTTTTCACCAGGGGGCGAATCCGCAACTATATGCGCGATTTTTGCCAAATAAACAAGAATATGGCGAATTAAAAGATATTGTTCAAAAACCTTATACTTTTATAAAAAGCGATATTAAACAAATTGGTTCCAAATTGACCCAATGCTATGATTTCATACATGTTTCTAATATTTTTGATTATGTTCCACGAGATGAAAGTTTTGATGTTTTGTCGTCTTTATTAAAATTGGTAAAACCAAACGGCAGAATTTTAGTACATAATCAAATGGTTCGGTCTGGGTCTTTGTGTCATAAAATTGCCGAAACTTTTGATAATTGGCGGCATATCAAAGAAAAAGATAATATAAATATATTGGAAAGAATAAGATAAATTTGTACAGGGTGTTATAAATGGGGTTTAATTTTTTTTGTCACAGTTGTAATCGCAATAAAGATTCATGTACTTTCGTTTAACGTGAACAGTGCTGCCTATATCACGACTAATGAAGATTTACGTTCGGGGATGAATTTTATGCCGAAAAAATGCAATCGTGCTTTGACGGTCGCGGCATCTGGCAATCATCCTTTGTTTGCTTCATTGTTCGGGGCAAAGTATGTTGATACTTTTGATATTACTTTTAATGCAAAATGTATTATGGACATTAAAACGACAGCACTTAATTGTATGAACAGGGACGAATATACATCTTTGTTGCAAGATTTATGTGATTTGTCAAAAGGGGATTGTGTTTTGTCTGAACAAAAAATAGCAAAAAAATTATCAATACCGACTGAGGATATAGATTTTATGAACACAAAATCTGGGTTGTGTATAATTGGGACTTTGGATAAATATCGTTTGCCCACGGCATTAGAATATAAAAAATTGCAAAAAATTGTAAAAAAACCGTATCAATTTTTTCATACAGATATCCAATCTTTGGGTCGTAAATTGACAGAATCTTATGATTTTATACATTTGTCTAATATTTTTGAACACATGCAAGTGTCACAAAAACAACAAAGCAAAATAATCATATCTTTGATGGAACATGTTAATGTTGGGGGGTGGATTTTGTTTCAACACCTGATTTGGAAGCCCTGGAAAAGACCCCCAATCCCAGAAAAATTGTGTCCTACACATGGCGATACTGATTGGCGTTTTGTTCAAATTGATATGATAAGTATTATTGAACGGTTAAGATAACAAATTTTATTAGAATTTACTTGATTTCACGGCAGAAATGTTTTACTATGGCGGTACGCGCATGGCGCGAAGAACACAGGCAGCGGATATAATTTCTGTCCAGGATATCTGGTTTTTTACATCTGCTGACCGAGGATAATAACAGAAAATAAAAGGATATAATCATGGCATTGCCAACTTTTACTATGAAACAGTTGATGGAAGCGGGTGTTCATTTTGGACATCATACGCGTCGTTGGAACCCGTTAATGACACCTTATGTTTATGGGGTTAAAGATAAAATTCATATTATCAATTTGAATAAAACTGCACCGCTTTTGCACCGCGCTTTGGTCGCATTAGAAGCTATCGCGGCTGCTGGTGGAAAAATCTTGTTTGTCGCAACAAAACACCAGGCAAAAGATATTGTCAAAGATGCTGCAGAACGTTGTGGACAATATTATGTAAATAATCGTTGGTTGGGTGGTATGTTGACTAACTGGACAACCGTTTCACAAAGTATTCGTCGCTTGAAAAAAATGGAAAATGATATTGCTAATGCTGACAAATTGGGATTGACCAAGAAAGAAGTTGGTGTTATGACAAAAGAAGTTGCTAAATTACGCGACATTTTTGGTGGTATTTTGGATATGCACGGTGTCCCTCAGGCAATGATTGTTATTGATGTGCCACGCGAATTGAATGCTGTGCACGAAGCACGCAATCTGGACATTCCAACAATCGCAATTTGCGATACAAATGCAAATCCTGAATTGGTTGATTACCCGGTTCCTGGTAATGATGATGCGTCACGCGCAACACAACTTTATTGTGATTTGTTCGTAGATGCGATTTTGTCTGGCATTGAAAAAAGATTGGGTGGTGCTGCCGGTAAAGAAACTGATTCCGATAGCGCAGAAGCTGCGGCAGAAGAATACGAAAACGATTTAAAAGCCAAAGAAGCAAAACAAAAATCTAAAACTTCTGAGGCACGTGAAGTTCGTCGCAGCAAACTGGCAGACAAAGCCGACAAACAATAACATATAAAAGAAAGGAAATACAAATGGCAGAAGTGACAGCAAAATTAGTTCAAGAACTGCGTGAAAAAACTTCCGCAGGTATGATGGATTGTAAAAAAGCATTGGTCGAAAACAATGGCGATATCGAAGCCGCTGCTGATTGGTTGCGCCAAAAAGGTATTGTAAAAGCTGCATCCAAGGCGGGTCGCGTGGCTGCGTCTGGTTTGGTAACTGTTGTTAAATGTGACAATATGGGCTGTGTCGTTGAATTGAACGCAGAAACAGATTTCGTTGCCAAAAATGATAAATTCCAAAAATTGGTTGCTGATGTTGCAAACAAAGCATTGGAATTGTCTGGCGATTTTGATGCAACATTAAGCGCAGTCAAAGATGATATCGCGGCGACAATTTCTACAATCGGTGAAAATATGAGCTTGCGCCGTATTGCAAAGGTAAGCGGTGACCATATTTATACTTATGTTCATAATGCTCTTGTTCCAGGTATGGGGCAAATCGGTGTGGTTGTTGCAATCAACGGAACAGACCCGCGCATTGATGAAATTGGTGGAAAAATCGCAATGCATATTGCTGCGAACAAGCCAGAATTTATGACAATCGCTGATGTTGAACCAAAAGCAGTTGAACGTGAAAAGAAAGTGTTCATTGAATCTGGCGCAACAAATGGCAAACCGGAAAATATTGTTGAAAAAATGGTCGAAGGACGTATCAAAAAATGGTATGGCGAATCCGTTCTGGAAGAACAACCATTTGTTATGGACCCATCCAAAACCGTTAAAGAAGTTATCGCAGAACATGGTGGAAAATTGACAGGTTATGCGTTCTATGTTTTGGGCGAAGGAATCCAAAAGCGTGAAGACAACTTGGCAGACGAAGTAGCAAAAATGTTGGGCTAAATCAAAGCCGGAAAGATAAATGAACCGCGCTTTGAAAAAAAGCGCGGTTTTTTCAACCTGATTAACAAAAGGATATAAATTATGTCAACAAATAAAAAAGGTTTAACAAATTTTACAACCCGTTTTGTTACGACAAAAAAAGGAACATATCTTATTTGGTACGATGCTACATTTGGAAGACAAAGACATGTGAATTTGTCTAAAATGAATACAAAACAATATTTCGGTTCCAGTTATCAAAGATAAATAAAATCATTGTATTTTTGTTCAAATTTATGTTATCTTTGGTGTGAACAAAAGGAAAGATAGATGCCAAATACTTTATTCCAAGAATTGTCAATGCGTGGGTTCATAAATCAGTGTTCAAATATGGATGCTGTGATGGATTTGTTGGATAATGGTAAAATTGCCGTGTATCTGGGGTCTGACCCGACTGCTGATTCTTTGCATGTGGGGCATCTTGTCCCTGTTATGATGATGCGCTGGTTGCAAAAATATGGGCATCGACCAATTATGTTGGTTGGTGGCGCAACTGGACGAATTGGTGACCCATCGGGGCGCGATACTGGTCGTCCGATGATGAGCGAAGAAACATTGCAAAAAAACATTGCCGGTCTTAAAAAATCTTATTCTAAATTTTTAAAGTTTGGGGATAAGAATGGTGATGCGATAATTGTTGATAACTATGATTGGATGAAAGGTTATTCGCATTTGGACTTTTTGGCACAATATGGGCTTGATTTTACAATCCCGCGTATGCTGTCGATGGAAAGTGTGAAAAAGCGCTTGGAAAACGGTATGACATTTTTGGAATTTAACTATATGACTTTCCAGGCGGTTGATTTCTTGACTTTGTTCAAAGAACATAATTGTATGTTGCAACTTTGTGGTGCAGACCAATGGGGGAATGCAATTATGGGTGTTGAATTGGTTCGTAAAAAATGTGGAAAAGAGGTTTTTGTTCTTTCTACATCTTTGATTACAGATTCAAATGGAAATAAAATTGGAAAATCTGCAGGAAACGCGGTCTGGGTGAATGAAGATAAAACAACTCCTTATGAATATTATCAATATTTTCGCAATACCCCCGATGATTTGGTTGAAAAGTTTTTGAAAATATTTACGGAAATTCCATTGCCGGAAATTGCAGAATTGTCAAAAAAGCAGGGCGCAGAATTAAACGATGTTAAAAAACGTCTGGCTTTTGCGGCAACAGAAATCGCACACGGAACCGATGCTGCCAAGAAGGCGGAAGAGACAGCAACAGCGCTTTTTGGTGGCGGGACAAATAATGCTAATGTCCCAAGCACGGATTTAGAAATGAAAGAGGTAATGAATATTGTGGACTTTTTGGTCGCTGTCAAATTGTTTGATTCTAAATCAGAGGCGCGTCGTATGGTCGAACAGGGCGGTATCCAAATTGATGGCAACAAAATCACCGATAAAAATTATACTGTTGAACCGGCTGAATCTATCATGGTTCAACGTGGTAAAAAAGTTTTCTTGAAAGTTAATGTGAAATAAAAATTTGCAAAGGGTGTATTTTTGATGTAGAATTGGTGACATGCGCCCATGGCTCAACTGGAT
>JAKSTD010000022.1 GCA_024402755.1 Alphaproteobacteria bacterium | reverse complement strand
AATTTTTTTAAACATTTTTTTCTTCTTATCAACATATTTATCAAATATAAAATAACACCAAATGTTATAAATATATCCCCAACATTAAATATCGCCGGAAAAGTCCAAAGCCCACCAATATGCCATTGAATAAAGTCCGCAACCGCACCAAAACGAAGGCGGTCCACCAGATTACCAATCGCACCACCGATTATAAATGCCAATGGCATTCTTTCATAAACAGCAGATTTTTTGAACAAATAATATAACAACCATAAAACTATTATTGCCGTTAAAGCACTTAAAACAACTGGCATAACAAAATTAAACGCAGAAAAAGATATACCCCTATTCCAAATAAAATGGATATTAAATAAATTAGAAAGCCCATAATCACCACCGATTAAGTCGCCCCATGATGCAACAATCCCATTTATTTTGCATTTTGCACAAATAACATTTGCATCATAAACCGCATCGCCCCATTTATTTGCAAAAAAGTTCAATAAATATGCCTTTGATAGAAAGTCCGCAACAAAAACAGCGATTATAATTGCTATATATTTGAAAAATTTTTTCATCGAACAACCCCATTTCAGATGAATATAGCAACTATAGATTATAAAAGCAATTTATTTATAAAAAATACGACCCCAAAGGTCGTATTTTTTGTTTATCTGCTATATTATCGCAAATAACCTTCAGAAAATCATCCACAGAACGCGTCTTGCACCCTTCTATCACTAATTCAGTAAGAAGTAAAGAAGAAATATTTGCTATTTCACCCCCAAAGGTTTGCCAACATTGGCATAATCGTCTTCACGCAAATAGTCCATCAATGAATTGATTTTATTTTCAGACAAACCAACATTTGCCAGAACCTTTGACCCCAAAGTAAATGAAGATTCAATTATTTCTGGTGTCGCGTATTTCGCACCGATATCCAACAATTCTTTTGCGGACTTTAAACTGTGTGCCCGCGCAAAAACTTTTATACGCGAAGATATTGCACGCACAGTATGAACAACTTCGTGTGCAGCCACTTCATCATCCAAAGATACAACCACCGCACGGGTTTTGCGTTCCTTTAACCCGGTTGCCCGTAAAATAGATTCCTTATTTGATTCACCGTAAATTACATTATAACCATGTTCGCGTGCCAAAATAACCTGGTCTACATTACCATCAATCGCAACATAAGAAATGTGTTCTGCATCTAACATTTGCGCGATAATCTGCCCCATACGACCAAACCCACAAATAACAACAGTCGGTGTGATGTCAGTTGTTCTTTCCGATAATTTTTTATCAGTTGTGCCAGTACAAAATCTATTAACTTTTAATATCTGGTCGTATAATGCCACCAATATTGGTGTCAACATAATAGACACAATAATTATAGCCGTTAATATTTCTTGATGTGTAACAGGTATCGCGTTTATTCCATTTGTTTTCATTGTTTGTAAAATCAACAATCCAAATTCACCACCCTGCGCCAAAATGATTGACATCAACATTGCTTCTTTGGCAGGGACACGACGAACACGCGCAACCATATATAGCGCAAAGAATTTTATCAACACCAATCCGACAACACCAGCCAACACCATCCATTTGTGCGCCATCAAGAAAGGTAAATTTATCCCCATACCCAATACGATAAAGAAAAATGCCAAGAACAATGTCGCATAAGGTTCTATGGATGCATTAATTTGATGTCTGTAAACAGTTTCAGACATTAACATACCCGCCAAAAACGCACCCAATGCCGGTGGCAAGCCCATTAAATTCAACACCACAGCCCACACAGCGATGTTTACCATAATTGCCAAAACCAATGCTTCGTGCGATTTTACTTTGGCCACAAGATGCAAAAGTGGATTCAAAATAAATTTAGCCACAATTACAACCCCCAAAATCAACCCGACAGACATCACCAAAACATCAATCACCGAGGCCCCCAAATTAATCGATTTACCAGTCATAACCGGCAACATCGCAAGTAATGGAATCGATAACAAATCTTGGAACAGCAAAATCGAAAAAGTTTGACGCCCCATGTTGGTCTGTAATTGATTTCTATCGATGAAAATTTGTAAATGTTCCGAAGTTCTAGACATCGCAAGAATCAAAGCAATCATTATAGTCGCCATCAAGGACCATTGTGTTACACCTGTCAAAATTGGAAATAACATTATCGCAACCATTAAAACCTGAGATGCACCAAGACCAAAAATTGTACGTTTTAATTGCCATAATCTTTTCATATTGATTTGCAAACCAATATTAAACCACAAAAACATAATTCCCAAATCACCCAAGAAATTCCAAGTTCCAGATAATTCAAACAGCCCAAAAACATGTTGACCTGCCAAGATACCAGTTAACAAAAATGCCAACAATGTCCCCATCTTTAAAAAACGCATTAAAAAAACCGCGATAAAAGCAATTACAAAAAATACAAGTGTTGCTATTGACATGTTTTCCCTCTCTCTTAATTTTTATATCACAATAAACTTACATCAATTCCATACGCAATTTCAAGGAATTTTTTTTCATCTATTTCTTCTGCGCGCTCTGTTCCGGTTAGCCCAAATTTTTCCCAATCTGTTTTTATAATTGCGCGTATCATCTTGCGCCGATGCCCGAACAGTTTCGCAGTTAATTTTTCAATTATTTTTATATCTTTGATTTGTTTAATCTTTTTTGCATTTGGAATAATTTGAACAACCGCAGATTGAACCCGTGGTCGCGGAACAAACGCAGTATTTGGCACATCAAATAAAATTTTTGTATCACCGATTAAATTCGCAAGAACCGCCAAACGTCCATATTGTTTATCGCCGACACGCGCGACTATGCGTTCTGCCACTTCCTTTTGAAACATCAAAGTTAACGATTTTATTTTTTCACCGTTTGCTATGTTTTGAAGCCACTGTATCAATAATTCAGTCCCAACATTATACGGCAAATTAGAACAAATCGCATAACCTGTTTTGTTTTCTATTTTTACCTTTAATGCATCACCAAAAATCACTTCCAGTTTGCCATTTGATGCGTCAATAATTTGTGATAAAATTGTGTTTGTTGTTTTATCCTTCTCAATCGCGATAACTTTTTTTGCACCAGCAATCAGTAATGCACGTGTAAGACCACCCGGGCCAGGTCCAACCTCAATAACAGTTGTTTTTTCTATATCAGGCACAGAACGCGCAATACGACCAGTTAAATTTAAATCGAACAAAAAATTCTGCCCGAATTGCTTTTTGGGTTCCAAACCACTTTCGCGCATCATTTCCGAAACAGGCGGCAAAGATAAAATCTTGTTCATCATAATTTTTTTCGCCCCCCAAAAGCCAATGTTAATGTCCCATCATCAATGTAATCTAAATCGCCACCCAATGGCACACCAGATGCCAATTCCGAAAAAGAAACATCCGTGTTGTTGAGTGTTGAAATTATGTATTGCTGGGTTGTTTTTCCTTCGACTGTGTTTGGCAAAGCAAAAATAATTTCATTTATTTTTTCTTGTTCTATGCGTTGGGCGATACATGCAATATTTAAATCGTTTGGTGTAATTCCATCCACACCAGATAACATACCGCCCAACACATGATACCGTCCATGAAACACACCGGATTTTTCCAAAACCAAAACATCAGAAAAATCACGAACGATGCATAACTCGCCGTTTTGACGCGCCACATCAGCACAATATTCACACACTTCACCATCTGTTAAAACACCACAAATTTGACACGGATGAATATGTTCTGTTGCATCAATCAATGCATGCGCCAAAGATTCTGCACGACCGGTTTTATCTTGCAATAACGCGATAACCATACGCGTTGCCGCCCGCGTTCCAACACGCGGTAATTTAGCAAACTGTTTAATAAGTTTTTCAATCTTTATATTCATATTTTTCTTTAATGAAATGTATAACAATCTATGCCACTGGCACCAGCCATACTTTTTATGTTTTGCGCCGCGCTTTCAGAAAGCCCATTTATGCGAACCCGATAAAGCCCGGCATCATTTCTTTCAACATTTGCGGTCATACCAGTAACTTGATAGACATGCCCCGCTTGTTTATTGGCAGATTCATACGAAGAAAACGCACCACATTGAACCCCAACATTTCCACCAGAATACGAAACTGGTTTTGCATCACCAACTGCATATTTAACAACTGGATTCGATTGGGTGGGTGCAGATGTGTGCGTTTTTTCAGTGTAATTTGCGCCACCAACCCCCAATTTTTTAAATCCTATGTTTAACATTTTTGCCGCTGCGTTTGCACGAATATCTTTGTTTTCTGCACCCAAAACAACCGCAATCAAATGATAGCCACCACGTTCAGCAGTCGCAACCAAAGAATATTTAGATTTATTCGTAAACCCAGTTTTCATACCATCGCACCCCGGATAAGTCCCCAGCAATCGATTTCCGTTTGTATAAGTTTTTCCATTATAATTCCATGTTTTTATTCCAAAATATTTCCAATATTGCGGAAAATGTTTGTACACCGCCATGGACAACAACGCAATATCACGCGCAGTAGATAAATGGTCGTCATTCGGCAAACCAGACGAGTTTTCAAAATTTGTATGTTCCAAACCAATTTCATTTGCAACCCGTGTCATCAATGTTGCAAAGTTGCCTTCTTTACCGCCCTTTAAATTTTCCGCCAACACGCGTGCAACATCATTTGCAGAATGAACAGCAACCGCTTTAATCGCATCTTCAACCTTTATCTTGCTGCCCGCTGTAAGCCCTAGTTTTACCGGCTGAGCATCTGCAGCATATTTTGATACAATTAAATAATCATCCAAATGAAGGCGCCCATGTTCTAACGCATCAAAAGTCAAATACAATGTCATTATTTTTGTTAAACTGGCCGGATAATTTAATTCGTTTGCATTTTCTTGGTAAAGAACACGCCCAGAATCAATGTCAGCAACCAATACGGCACGATAATCTGCGGCATTTGCGGCAAACATAATAAACAAAGACACGAAAAACGCAAAAACTCTCTTCATAACAAAAGAATCATAGTAAAAATACTATAATTCGGTCAACATGAAAAAAATGTTTTTTATTCTAATGTTCTTAAACTGATTTTGTCATCGTCAACTATGACCAATTTTCCAACGCCTATACCGAATTGACGCGCCGAGTTAAAAGCATCGCGTTGACCAAACAAATACTTATCACAGATTGGGAACACCCCACGCAATAAACATAACTGATTCGCGGTTACATCTTCATCACAAACCGCGATAATTGGAATATCTGGGCGACGACAAGAAATCTGGGTTGCAATATCTGTATCACGCGCAAAAACAACGATAGCCACGGCTTTGTTCAAATGCGCCATTGATGACACAGAACGAGACCAATCGTTTTCAGGCACATTATCTATGCGCGACCAATCGTATGGATTTTCAATAGTGTCTTTGTCCGAATAAGCCAATATCTTGTTCATCGTTTCAATAACATTTACAGGATTATCACCGATTGTTGTTTCTTCGGATGTCATTGTTGAATCAGCGCGAAGATATGCTGCATTTGCAACATCAGAAATTTCTGCACGTGTTGGAAATTCGCTATGCACCATACTTGATAACATTTGTGTAGCCATGATAACTGGGCGATTTAATTTTCTACATTCACGAATTATATGACGCGAAATCGCAGGAACTTGTTCAAATGGCACTTCAACCGCCAAATCGCCACGCGCAATCATTATTCCATCTGCCGCAGTTGCAATATCTGTGATGCGTTTCACTGCGTTTGGACGTTCTATCTTTGCGATTATTTTTATTGGATGCGATGTTCGCGTCATTATAAAATCACGCACATTAGCAACATCTTCGGCACACTGGACAAACGACAGCGCTACAAAATCAGGATTTTTGGTAATCGCATATTCCAAATCTTTTTTATCTTTGTCTGTTAAAATATCTGTATCGACATCTGTATCTGGTAAATTAAATCCGCGCCGTGACCAAATTTCATCACCGCGAATAACAGTTGTTTCAATCTTATCATCAAAAACAGCATCAACCTTTAATTCTATTTTACCATCATTTAACAAAATCCTGTCCCCCACAGACAAAGATTTCATAACATCCATATCTGGCAAATATACGCGATGTTCATCGCCTGGGGTTTCATCGGTATCAAGTGTGAACTTTTGCCCGATTTTTAACGGATAATGATTTTCTGTTTTAAAGTCACCAATTCTGTGTTTTGGCCCCTGGATATCAATCATAACCGCCACAGGTGTTCCAAGTTTTTTAGATATTGAACGAACCATATCAATCTTGACCCCCTGAACATCGCCAGTATCATGACTGAAATTAAGGCGACACACATTTACACCAGAACGAACCATTTCGGTTAATATTTTTTTATCTTCACAATTTGGACCGATTGATGCTGTAATCTTTGTAAATTTCATAACCAATATCCCCCCGAAATAAAAACATTTGATTTTTATATTTGATAATATATCATATATCTTGTCAAAAACACAAGGGGAAGAATATGAAAAATGCAAATCATGGTGCAATAGATAATGCGCAATTAATCAGCATTATTGAAAGAATTGAAAAATTAAACGAAGACACTGCGGCGATTGCTGCCGACATCAAAGAAGTGTATGCGGAGGCAAAATCCGCAGGGTACGACCCAAAATATATTCGCCAGATGATAAGATTGCGTAAACTGGACCCCGATGAATTGGACGAAGCAGACGAATTAACAAA
>JAKSTD010000021.1 GCA_024402755.1 Alphaproteobacteria bacterium | reverse complement strand
TTTGTATTCTTAAAAAAACCGCCCGTTAGGCGGTTTTTTATTTCGTTGGTGCAATTATTATTGATTTTGTTCTTTCGTCTGGTTTTGATTTAGATTCCAATGTCCCGTGTTCCCCAATTAATTCAACGATATGAGCAAACAACTGCGGAATAACATCACGACCACGCGCCAAAACCTTTTTATTACCATGTGTCATAACTGCGATTTTTACTTTGTTACCCTCTTCTAAAAATTCAAAAACTTTTTTCAATTTGATGTTCAAATCGTTTTCTTCAATAAAAGGTTTTACCCATACTTCTTTGATTTCGATGCTTTTTTGTTTTTTACGGGCCTCGCTAGCACGTTTTTTCTGTTCGTATTTATATTTGCCGTAATCCATAATCTTGACCAATACAGGGGTCGCAGATGCATTTATTTCCACCAAATCCAACCCCAAATCATACGCAGCATTTAATGCGTCACTGATACCCATTGTGCCAAGATTTTGACCGTCATTGCTGATTACTTGAACAGTTTTTGCGAATATTTTTTCGTTTATACGCGGCCCCATATCGCGGGCTTTGCCATTGTTATTATTTGTTTTAATAGTAATGCTCCTTTAATAGCTATGCGTGGATTATTAAATATTTTTAAGCATTTTTCAACAAATTTTGAATATTTTGCAATGCGTTCCAAACATCGCGTTTTGCGCTTGGCTTTAAAATCAAATAATTTGGGTGGTAAAGTGGGATAATAACACAGCCCTTGTCGCTATGAATTTCATTTCCGTGCGCTTCATTCAGGTTTATATTGGCAATTTCTGTTGTTGCCAATGTTCCAAATGTGATAATGACGCGTGGCGATAACATTTCTAACATTTTATTAACAAAAGGCATGGAAAAATCTAATTCTTCGCGTGTTGGGGTGCGTCCACCAGGTGTGCGCCAAAACAGAATCGGTATAATGGACACATTCTCACGATTCATACCAACAGCATTAAGCATTTTATCCGTCATTTCGCCGGCTGCCCCAGATAAGATGTGTCCCGATAAATCATCATCTGTGCTGGGCGAATCGGTCACAATCACAAGCCCATTTGGATTTGATGCGATGTTTGGTAAAACTGTATTCGTTGCGCCATTTTTTAACGGATGATTAAATTCCCCGACCATACGAATCAGTGAATCTATGTCTGTGGGGCGCGTTACCATCGATTTAACTGTATCAAGGTTTATTGGGGCAATAGGCGGAATTATGATAGTTTTCCCTTTGGTTTGATTATTCGTTTGAAAACTTTGTTGAACCGGCGCGCGCAAAGGTCGAGATTTTTCGGCTTTTTCTGTCAATTCCCATCGCACACCAGATAAGTTCAAATCGCATAGCGCACTTTTGTCCATGTTTTTTCCTTGATTTTTTAATAATGTTGATATACAATACACTTTGAGCAACAAAAACTCAAGGGAGTATTTTCATGAAAATAGTAAATTTTGCTTTATTGGCTGGTGTGGCTGGTATGCTTGCGGCTTGCGGCGGTTCCAGTGTTGTTGAACCAACCGATTTGAACGATCAACGTGTATTTTTTGCTTTCAATTCCGCAGAAATTTCTGATGAAGCAAATGATAACTTGTTGGGTCAATCTTTGTATTTGAAAAACCATGACGATGTAAAAATCCAAATTGCTGGTAATTGCGACGAACGTGGTTCCACAGAATACAACTTGGCATTGGGTGCACGTCGTGCAAATGCTGCCAAACGCGTGTTGGTTAATGATGGTATAGATTCTTCTCGTATCTCTACTATTTCTTACGGTAAAGAACGTCCATTGGTACGTGGTACTGGTGAAGATGTTTGGAAATATAACCGTAACGCAACAACAACAGTTAAATAATATAAATTTGTTATTTAAAAAACACCGGCATTTGCCGGTGTTTTTTAAATTTTTTATTGGGTTTATTTAGACAACTTATTTACCAAATCTTCCATTTGAATTCGATTCGCAAAAGATATAATAAATTCCCCTGCCCCACCCCTTTTTTCGCGTAATTTTACATTTGCATCCAGGTGTGTTGATATTTTAGATTCTATCTTTGCAATATATGCTTTGTCTAATGTTGCTTTGTTAAAAGCGCGGCTACTATTCGAACGATTCGAATTTTTTACGTGTTTTTGCGTTTCTGCCACAGATAATTTGTTGTTTATAATATCGTGCGCCATTTGTTCAGGATTATCTGCAACCGCAATCGTGCGCGCATGAGAAGCAGATATTTTTCCTTCTTTTATCAATTCCTTGACCGAATCAGGCAAAGAGTTTATACGCATCAAATTCCTAATATAACTTTCCGATTTACTAATCAATTTTGAAACATCTGCCAAAGAATATTGACATTTTTTCATAAGATTTTCATATCCTTCGGCTTCTTCTATCGGATTCAAGTTTTCGCGTTGAACATTTTCAATCAATGCGATTTCAGCGGCATTTTTATCGTCCAATGTTTTTACCAATGCTGGTATTTCGGTTAAATTCGCCATTTTTGCAGCGCGAAAACGACGTTCTCCTGCGACGATTTCATAAAGATAAGGTTTGTTTTTAACTGTTCGTAATATTATCGGGTTAACAACCCCTTTTTCTTTTATAGAATTGGCAAGTTCTTCCAATTCTTTTTGATTAAAAGTTTTTCTTGGTTGGTCTGGGTTTGGGCTGATTTGTGCCAATGGTATTTGTTTCACAACAATGCGTTCTGTTCCGGCAAGAACGGAAATATCCGGCATTTGTCCCATTTCTTCGTTTAATTCTGCCAATCCTTTGCCTAAAAACTTTGATGACATTTTATATCCTTTTTTCTAATGCGTTTACCACTTCGGTCGCGACACGCAAGTATGCCTGGGCGCCAGATGATTTAAAATCATAAAAAAGCGCTGGTTTTCCGTGACTTGGTGCCTCTGAAATGCGAACATTTCGTGGAACGACTGTTTTAAAAACTTTATCGCCAAATGTTTGCCGGACATCTTCTTCGACAGCACGCGTTAATCCCAGTTTTTTATCATACATTGTTAAAACCATACCCAATACATCTAACGAAGGGTTCCATTTCTGCCGTATAGCGGCGATTGTAGATAAAAGATGTTGAACACCTTCCAGGGCGAAAAATTCGCATTGCAGTGGTATTATAACATAATTAGATGCCGTTAATGCATTTATAGTTAGCATACCCAAATTTGGCGGACAATCTATGAGTATATAATCATAATTATTTTCGATTGATTCTAACGCGTCACGCAGACGGTATTCACGCCTGTCCAAATCCAGCATATCCAATTCCGCGCCAGCAAGTTTCGCAGATGCGGGCAATAAGTGCATGTTTGGGACAGCGGTGGTTAATATGTTTTCTGCGGCTGTTGCAGTCCCCATTAAAACACCGTATACACTTTGTTTATGGGCAGCACGAACAAATCCCAATCCTGTTCCGGCATTGCCCTGGGAATCCAAATCTATTAACAAAACGCGTTTTTTTATTGCAGCCAAAGATGTGGCGATATTAATAGCGGTTGTGGTTTTTCCTACCCCGCCTTTTTGATTTGCAAATGATATTATTTTTGCCATTTTTGAACCTTGTTTAACCAAAATCAGCATATAAAATACAAAAAAAATAGTCAATACAAAAATAAAAATAATGTAAAAACAAGGGGTTGCGTGTTATTTCATGTGAAATGAAAACTATTTTAAATTATAAACGCATATTATATAACCATCACCTGTTTCAGATTTATACAGTTTGTAATCAAATTTGTAGTCGGCTTTTGCAACAGAAATTTCTTTATCAATTTCCCGGCCTTTTAGTAGAAAAAGCCGGCAATTTGTTTTGTGTGTATAGTCAAAAATTTTTATCAGTGGCGCAAAAGCCCGTGCGGTAAACACAAAATTCCCGGCATTTACCGGTGTTTTTGATAAAAAATTTTCTATTCTGTCATTGATAATTGTTAAATTTTTTAAATCTAATTTTTGTTTTAATTCGGTTAAAAAATTTGTTTTTTTGCCGACTGATTCAATGCAAATTACATCCCAACCCAAAATAGCCAAAACAACACCCGGAAATCCGGCGCCGCTGCCCAAATCGATAATTTTTACATCTTTGGGTATATATTTGGCCAACTGTGCGCTGTCTTGGATATGACGTTGTTGAATGTCTGTTAAAGTACTTGGTGCAACAAGGTTCATTTTTGTTGACCATATTTTTAACAGTTTTTCGTATTCAATAAATTTTTCTTCTATTTTCATAAGATTTATTCTATCATATCCAATTATGAAAGAAATAAAAAAGTTTTATATTGGTGTTTTTTTGTGCGTTATTATCTTTTGTGCGGGTGTTCTGGGACAAAAGGTAATGGATTTTTATTCATCCCGTTCGGGACATGGCGAAGCCGTTTTTGATACAGATTTTGGAAATTTTTTGGCGGCCCAGCATGCTTTGTCAATCAATGATTTTAATGCGGCCGCTGCAATGGCTGGCGCGATTAAGGCAGATAATAAAACTGTTGCAGATATGCGAATTATGACAGATTTTTTCAATGGTCGATTGCCCAAAAATGCTGAAACATTTAAAGATTCCAAAGATTTGGTTCATGGTCTTATTTATGATGCTTTTTTGATTCAAAAAGATGATTGGAAATCTGTTTATAATCGTCATATCAAGGACACTACTGTTTTGGCATCGCCTTTGCGTATTTTTTCTGGGGTTAAGCAGGGAAAGATTAAAGAGACATTGAAATTCATAGATTCTTTGCAAACAAATGACTCTTGGAAGGCATTTGTTAAGGGGCAGGTTGCTGTATTAAACAATGATATTGAGACCGCGTCAAAAGAATTTGCTAAGGTTCATCCAGATTTTATGAATATTAATGATTATCTTTATTTGATGTCGTTTTATAAGAAAAATGGCATGCTTGAAGATATGAAAATATTACATGGCGATTTTACTGCGCGACCTGGTGGAATGTATGTTCTAGATTATCCTGACATTCCAGATTGGTCAAATTACGATGGCTACAAAAATAATTTGGTGTTCGCGCTTATTCAAAGCATATCTCATACCCAGATAATGATTTATACAGATTTACCTTTGTTGTTTCTGCGTTTCGCACAAACTATATCTAACGAAGCGAATATGGATGCGATAAACTATTATTTGGGGCAATATTATTTTCACAACACCGGTGATTACAAGACCTGTTTTAATCGCATAGGAAAAACGAGTCCTTTTTATCTGTTCAGTCAATTAAATGTTGCTGAACGTGATGCAGATTTTCGTGGGGTAAAAAAAATAGTTCATGATAATCCTTTGTTTGTGCCAGCCATACAGTTATTGGTTCGTGAATATATCAAAAACGGTGATAAACATGGGGCATTGTCTGTGTTGAATCGTGCATTAAAACATGAAAAACTTCCAGATGAGGGCAGGGCTTTTTTATTAAAACAACGCGCTTATGTGTATTTGGTTTTTAATGATGCGAAACCAGCTCAAGAAGATTTGTACGATGTGAAAATTATAAGTGGTAATATGTCTGCCGACCTTATGGCTTTGCAGGCGCGTGCATGGATTGTGCGAAACCGTAATTTAGATGATGCGTATAATTATGCGATGTCTTTGATAAAGAATAATACATCTGATGTTTATGCGTGGACTTTGGCAGCACAGGTTGTTGCAAAAAAAGAGAGTGTAGACAATGCGCTGGAAATATTAGAATCGGTAAGTGCCAGCGGTGCAAACTTATCTGTGTTGTATGATGTCTTGGGAGATTTGTATAATGCGCAAGGCGAAAAAGAAAAGGCCCTGCGTGCTTATAATCAGGCACTAGATTTATCTGATGATTGTATGATAGTTGTGCCGAATGTTCAAAAAAAGATAAGGAAATTAAAATGATAGTTGGTGTTTTTGGTGCAGGCGCTTGGGGAACTGCGTTGGCTTATACATGCGCAAAATCTGGGAATCAGGTTGTTCATTGGGGATTTGGTGGTGTATTTGATGGTTTATCTGATTTACAAAAGCCAGAAAATGTAACCCGGACAGATAACATGGATGATTTAAAGAACTGTGAATATTGGTTGATTGTGACACCGGCTGCGTTTTTTCGTGAAACTGTTCGTAAAATGCGTAATGTTTATAATGGTCAGCCAATTTTGATTTGCACCAAGGGCATGGAAAGCGAAACCGGACAATTTATGTCTGAAATATTGAACAGTGAAATTCCAGAATGTAAAGATTTCGGGATATTGTCTGGTCCACAATTCGCACGTGAAGTAGCAACGGACATTCCAACTGGGTCTACATTAGCAGGAAATGAGCGGGTCAGGGCAGGGGGGCATAAGGCACTATCTTTGCTTTATTTACAAGACAGCGAAGATGTGATTGGTGCCCAGGTTTGTGGTGTTGGTAAAAACGCAGTGTCTTTGATTTCTGGCTTTTTGACAGTCGCTGCCCAGGGTGAAAATGACAGGGCTTTGTATTTTACGCGTGCTTGGGATGAAATTGCGGAAATAGGTGTAAAAATGGGTGCAGATTGCGAAACATTTTTATTGCTTTGTGGTGTTGGTGATTTGTTCTTGTCCGCGACATCAACAACCAGTCGTAATTTTTCAGCGGGCTTGTCAATCGCGCGTGATGAAGAATACACAGGAACAGTTGAAGGTGTGTTCGCCCTGCAAGGACTTGTTAAACGCGCACAATCGCTTGGGGTTCAAGTTCCAGTATTGGTTGATATGAAACGGAAAATGGGGTTATAAATTCTCCGGCTTTTTTATC
>JAKSTD010000020.1 GCA_024402755.1 Alphaproteobacteria bacterium | reverse complement strand
CCGTGTTTTATAACCAACAGCTCCCCGACCTTGGTCGGGGTTTTTGACGACGCTTTTGCACCGGTCTACCTGGGCTTTCTACAGCCCCGAATCCAATTTTCATTGGATTTCGTAGTAATTATATGATTATTTATTATAAATTGCAAATGTTTGTATTTTGGTATATAATCATATTGTGTCAACAAAAGGAGTCAAAGATGTTAACACTTATATTTATCGTATTGAAATTAACAAATGTTCTGAAATGTTCTTGGTGGTGGATATTATTGACATTGGCATTAGATGGTGGTGTTTTTGGTCGCATATTCTAATAGTATTTACAATAATGAAAACGCACCCGTCGGGTGCGTTTTTTGTTCTGGTGGGAGACATATTGCGCTATTCGAGCAGAAAATGGGCAAGAGTTTTTTGATTTGATGAAAAAAGTGAAAGAGTTTAATTTCTACAATTATAATAACTTAATTTTATCACAAATTTGACCAACCGTATTCTTTTTAATCTTTATCATTTATTATTAGTTTCTGATTCAATAAGTTCGTCAATGGCGATTATTTTGTTTTCTAATTTTGAAATCTCTCTTTTTAATGAAGTTGTGTATTGTGGCTTTATATATTTAACAATATTATCAGGAATGTCTCTAATTTTATCATTTTCAGTTTTTAATTTTTTGTTTAGTGCGTTTAATTTATCTGTGGTTTGTTTTTTTAAATCATTAAGATATTCAATTCTGTCAGATTTTTTAAAATTTATATATTTTCCATCATTTACTATCTCTATCTTAAAGTGATATGTTTTTATTTTTTTTATTATATTTTTAATATCTGTCTTTCCAACCACATCAATTAATTTTATAAATATGAGAACAAAAACAAGTTCTAACCCACAAATTAAAAAAAATGTTCCCATTTTTTATCCTTTTTAAATTTTGGTTTTCTTTTTCCAATAGTTAGTAGTATATGCAATTAAAGTTATTAACACACTTACTGTTGATGGTACAATAAGAACAACACCTGTTGCCCAAACAATAAAAGCTATTTTAAAATATTCACTCACAAAAACAAACAGAGCACCAATTATTACGACTAGCGCATTTTGATTAATCTTATGTTCTATATCAAATTTTGCCATTTTGTGTCCGTGGATTCTCTACTTATTATAAACATATTTGTAATGAATTGCAAATTCGTTAAATGGGATTTTGTAAATTTGTATGTTTTTTGATACGGTAAAACTTGGCGGGCGGGTGCGCCTTGATACACAATAATAAAAATCTATAAAAACTCGAATTAAAAATCTCCGTTTTTATGATTTTTCTAGTTGTGTATCTTCGTAGTCGCTCGGCATAAAATGCCTGCGCGGAAACCGTGATGATTTGGCTTCACTTTGTTTGCCAAATCTACTTGTTTTCGAACCAAAGAGATTCTCACCAAACCACATCCACAAAATAAAAAACACCCCATAAAGGGTGTGTTTGTGTTTTCTGGTGGGCAAGACTTGGTGGGTGGGGCCTCGATGAACATTAATTAAAATTAAAAAAATCTTGTAAACTGTGATTTTTTAATATTTTACTAAATGTTCATTCTCGTAGTCGCCATGCGCGCCAATCATTCACGAAAATAAAATTTTCGTGTGACACTGTCGTGTCATGGCGCTCTGGCGGCTCCACCCGCTCTCACTTTTTGCAAAATAAAAAACACACCGCAAGGGTGTGATTTTTATTTTGGTGGGAGCGGGTGGAGTCGAACCACCTCAGTCAAAGACAACAGATTTACAGTCTGCCCCGGCTCTCCGACTCCGGCGCGCGCCCTGAACTTGTATATTTCTTTTTGGGGTCCCACTTCGTTAAAACTTCGTGGGACACTGAAATTTCTTAATCGTGCGCACTGCGCGCGATAACGAAATTTCGTGGTGCGAGCAGAGGGAATCGAACCCTCATTTCAAGCTTGGAAGGCTTGCATTCTAGCCTTTGAACTATGCTCGCAATGAATTCAAAGCCATACGATTATATCGTATTTTTTTTTAAACGCAAGTGTTTATTCTTCTATTTCAACCACATCAATATATGAACGCGAAACAGATTCGGGTTTTGCTGTTTCGAATTCTGGGTTCGATATTGTTTCTTGTTCGGTCGATTCATATATCTGGACAGGGGCGTATGTTTGCTGACTGTCTTCGTAATCTGAAACATTGTTTGCGCCGATTGTTTTTGTTTTGTATTCAGATTTCCTGCGTAATTCATCAGGTATGCTGATATAATCGCCAGGATTTATTCCAGGGGTTGCCAATTCGCGTTCTGACACATTGCGCAGATTTGTCGTCCTGATATTATACAATGGGGTTAAAAAATTCGTTGGTGCATCAGCAAATGTGACAGCATTGCCAGAACCATTTAGTTCCATTATGCGTAATGCGCGTTCAGATTCCCCGGATGGTTGCATACGAAATGCACCGGTTGTTCCCAAGTATCCGTTTGGATCATAAAGGTATGCAGAATTATTCTTTTGTGAATACAGCATACCCAGTGCTAAATTTGCAGCATCATATCCAAATGCAGCCAAGTAATCTGGGTCTTTGCCCCCCATCATGTTATAAAGACTGATAAAATTATTTGAAATTTCCGGTAGTGTTGCGTATTTTGCGCCACTCATTGTGAAATCAGAGGCAATATCAGAACCATGCCAAAGTGTTGTTCCGTAAAATGCTGCATCACGATTACTTACCCCGTAATAGCGCAAGAAAGATGCCATTGTTTTTGAATCATCCCCATTGCCAAGAAACAAAATCGCATCATATGGTACTTTACCCAATGTTTCTGTTCTGGATATTTTTTCCAGTTGCACCCGCAAGTTGCGTTTGTCGTTCGCAGACAAAGATTCTTTTGCAAGGATGTCTGATAAAACCTCACGCGCACGGGTGTTTGCGGCCTTGCGAGTGTTATACATAGATGCACGTTGCGCAGCATCTTTGATTGAATACGAATTGTTAGGCAAGTAATAGAATAATCCATTTATTGGTATATTATAGGCAGATGCAACGCGACTTGCCACTGCCGCCATTTGTTTGCCAGAATTGTCGTCTGGTGCCAAAACCAACATATTACGCGCACCGTCTTTTTGCATTTGGCGAACGATGGTTTCGATACTTTGTGTAGGAATTAAATTAGTTGTCACAACATTATCACCCAATGCATTTACATCAGATGTAAAAGATATAACCGGAGTTTGTGATGATTTTGAATCACGTAAAATTTCTGTGTCTTCTGCGAACAGTGGGCCAATTATAACATTTGGGTTGATTTCTAGTGCGTTGCGTATTGCATCACGACGGGCATATTTGTCATTTGGCAAATCAAAAAATGATACCTTGATATTCTGTTTCGTTTTGCGCAAAAAGGCAGTTTCAATCGATGTTTTTATGTCGTTGCCAACAGCTTTCGCATCGCCAGTCATTGGTAATAACACCGCTACATTTGCATATGGACCGGCACTGTCAGTCTCGTAAATTGATGTTGAATATAAATAACTGGATTGAATATCAGTCGGGGCAGATGTCCCAATTTGTGCAGTTTTCATAATATGTTGTCCACTGCAACCAGCCAATAAAAGTCCCATAAAAATTAAAAATTTTTTCATATACATTGAAAATCCTACCTCTTGTATGTTATTATTCTAATGTAAAAGGATTTAAAATGCAATCAGGACTTTACATTATTGGAACACCAATTGGAAATTTGGCTGATTTATCGCCACGGGCGATTGAAATTTTGCAAAATGTTGATTTAATTGCAGCAGAAGATACGCGGGTTTTTGGAAAGTTAGCACATCATTTTGGTATAAAAACAAAAGTTGTTTCGTGTCACGAACATAATGAAAGAGAGGTTGTCGGTTCTTTGATTGAAAAAATTCAAAATGGGCAATCTGTTGCCGCGGTGTCTGATGCAGGAATGCCGGGTATCAGTGACCCTGGATTTCGTATTGTGCATGCGGCACGTGATGCGGGGGTTGATGTATTTATCGTTCCTGGCCCCACAGCCGTGATATCTGCATTGGTTTTGTCCGGGTTCCCCACGGACAGATTCACATTTTGTGGTTTTTTTGATGAAAAAAAAGTGCGTGAAGATAATCGTATTCGTCATACTGTTGTCTATTATGAAAGTCCGAATCGCATTATGAACACAATTAAAACTTTGGCATCTGTTATGCCAGAACGAAAAATAGCAATCGTTCGTGAAATTACAAAAATACATGAAGAAACAATTATCGGTTATCCTGCTGATTTGGTTAATATAGAACCACCACGTGGGGAGATAGTTATTGTGGTTGCACCGGCGCCAGATAAAAAAATGACGGATGGTGAAATCAGTGAAATTGTGAATAATATTGTATCTGGTTCAACGAAATCTGCGGCGGCAGAATTGGCTGTGCGCGCTGGTATTTCAAAAAAAGAAGCATATAAAAAATTGGTGAAAAAATTATGATAAAATTTGTTGGGTCTTTTGAAACATTTAAATCTTTGCCAAATACTGGTTTTGCGGAATACGCTTTTGTTGGGCGCAGTAATGTTGGTAAATCTTCATTGATAAATGCGATTGTAAATGAAAAGATTGCGCGCACTTCGAATACACCTGGACGGACGCAAAGTTTGAATCTTTTTAATATACACGATAAATCTATGATTGTTGATTTGCCGGGGTATGGATATGCCCGTGTGTCTAAGGCGGAAGCAATGCGCTGGCTTAACCGTTTAGAAGAATATTTATTAAATCGTTCACAACTTCGACGGTTGTTTATATTGATAGATTCGCGGGTTGGGGTCAAAGATTCTGATTTGGATTTGATGAATTTTTGTGATGAAAATGGAATCTGTTATCAAATTGTTTACACAAAAAAAGATAAACGCATTCGTGAAAAAGAACAATTAAAAATTGAACATGATAATCATCCTGCGATGGTTGAAAAAATATTGGAAACTTCGGCTGAAAAGAAAACGGGTCTGGACGAATTAAGGGATATTATCGGTGTTAAATAAAAATGTATTTAATGTTTCTAGTCCTTGTAAAATGCTGGATGCGTTATGGGGAGAAATTGAAAAATATAAAAATGATTTTTCACGTGTTTTGATTTTTTTACCTTCGCGGCGCGCGATACGAAGTGCGGAAAAAATGATTGTTGATAAAGTTGGACATGCAACAATACTTCCAAATTTAATTCCGTTGGGTGATGGTGCAGAAGAAGAAACCGAAGAATATCCAGATACAGTTTCAAACACAGAACGCATTATTGTTTTAGCGAAACTTTTATCAATGGATGCAAATGTAAAAAATATCGCGACAGCATTGCCTTTGGCGCACGATTTTATTCGTATGCAAGATTATCTGGAAAACGAAGGTGTTGATATAAATGATATAAATTGGTCTGAGATAATAAGTGATAAATATGCTGCACATTTTCAAAACAAGGCGCGAATACTGGATATATTAAAACAATTACCAAGAGACAGGTTAACAACAACACAAAAAAGAAATGCTGATATTTTATCTTGGGTAAATCATCTTGATAAATATGATTGTGTTATTGTGTGTGGGTCAACTGCATCTGTTCCGGCAACGGCTGATTTAATGCTGGAAATAGCAAAAAGAAAAAATGGTAAAATTATATTATCTGGAAAAATATCTGGGGCAACAGAAGATTTTGAATTAGATATGAACCCTTATAATAATGAATATAAATTTTTGCAAAGGTTGGGTTTGAATTGGCAAGATGTGCAGACAATCGATGTTGGTGAAAATGATTGCTTTGATATTATGAATATAGCTTTTGGAAATAGCGGGCAACATATAAATAGTAAATTACAAAATTGTAAATTGATTGAGTGTTTACGCGAAAGTGAAGAAGCCAGATGTGTCGCAGAAATTGCGGCGCGCGCAATAAAACAAAACAAATCTGTATTGGTAATTACACCAGATGCTGCGGCAAACCAAAGAATAAAATCAGAAATGATGCATGCGGGTATTGATGCTGATTTTTCGGCTGGTGTTTCGGGGATAATGACAGATGTAGGTCGCGCGATATTAAATTTATTTGATGATTGGATTGAAAATAATAACGGTGAATTTGAAAAGTTATATGCACAAAATAATTATAATTTATTTGATATGTTGGTGCGTTTCGTTGATGAAAACAATGGTTTTGATTTTCAGCCAAATTTTGAAATTGAAAATGAAAGTGATATTCCCATTTGGAACGCAATAAAAGAAACAGCAGATATGTTATGTGCGAATGATATTGTGTTAAACATTTTTTATTTGTGTTCTTTTATTTTGGATGCGATTAAAAGTGTTTCTGTGCGCCGGATAAAAAATGGAGATTGTCGTGTGTGTGTTATTGGAACGATTGAATCGCGTATGCAGACCGCGGATGTTGTAATTTTAACCGGTCTTAACGAAGGTATGTTCCCAAGCACAGGTTATGAAAACGCGTGGTTACCACGAGATATTTCTCAAAAAATTGGATTGCCTTCCCCAAATCGAAAGGTTGCGTTACAAGCACTAGATTTTATGATACTGTCTTGTGGTCAAGAAGTGTATTGGTTGCGTTCACGGCAATCCGGTGGAACATTGACAACAGAATCAAGATTTTTATCGCGTGTGCGTGTTGCGATTGGTGATATAGAATCCGCAGATGATATTTTACAATCTGTGCGCGATAGGGATGATATACAATATAACTCTCTTGATTATACCGCGCCGATACCACCGATTGATAAAAGTGATGTTTATGTGACAGAATTAGAAGTGTTAATTCATAATCCGTATGCTTTCTATGCGCGTCATATACTAAGGTTGCATCCAAAAGATGATTATTGGCTGGGGCCAGATCCGCGTGCATTTGGAAATCTTGTTCTTT
>JAKSTD010000002.1 GCA_024402755.1 Alphaproteobacteria bacterium | reverse complement strand
AAAATTCTGGGTTGGGTACCTTATTGCCTGGATTGCCAAGTTCTTGTCGTCGTTTTGTTGGGTGGGCAACGACCTCTGGTGGCGGTGTAGTGTACGGTAGTTGTGATTCAACTAATTGTACTTGTGGAGGTCCTGTGACAATATCAGGAAATATGAATCTTTATGCGGCATGTGAAGATGTTCCTCATAATGTTATATATAATGGTGGTAATTGTGGTAATGATTTAACACCATATACTGATGAAAACGCTTTAACTTATGGCATGAATCCCGAATATTCTGTTCGTTCTGTGGGAGAGATGGATTGGGATGATATTTCGACAAGTCAATTCCAAGGTTGGACACGTTGGAATGATTTGGATAATGTTTGTGCAACTTCATCAGAAAATTTGTATCCTGATTTAATAGGTGGGAATGGGGATGCTCCTTTTATTTATAATGATATTGTTGCTGGAAACAATAATATATGTTCAAATGTTGATTTATATGCTGTGTGTTGCCCGATGAATTTAGATTGGGGTTTGGATGGTGGCTCTTGGCCAACAGGTTCTTCGGGAAATCAAACAACATGTGAATATGGCACAGGTGGTGGAATAACACCGTTGCAAACCCCGTTAAAAACAGGTTATACATTTACAGGCTGGAAGGTGACGGATTATTCGACACCATAAGCCAGAGATGAGATTTAATAAATAAAATAACAAAAAAAGGAAGGAAAAAATGAAAAACAAATTATTTTTAACAAGCATGGTCGCAGTGATGCTCGCCTGCCCTGCATATGCAACTTTGGTTAATGACCCCGATGCGCAACATCAGTCTGGAACTATTGAACAGTCTAGTTCTTCGGAATCTTGTGATGCTGATCCGTTAACATATCAAGGTGCCACTGGAAATTATGGTACATATACCCTTACTGCCCAGTGGGACCCGAATAACTATAATGTCACATATGCAGTTGGAACTTGTGATGGAAGCGATAAAACATATAGTAATGCTTTGACATATGGTCAAAATTATACGGTCTTGGGGATTGGTGCATCAGATATGACAGTCACAGAGCCAACGGGTTATACTTTTAATGGTTGGACTGAAAGTTTGTCTGGAAACGCAACCCGTCAACCAGGATATGAATATCAACCATGGAATACGGATGGTGGTTTAACACT
Organism: Alphaproteobacteria bacterium; assembly: GCA_024402755.1. Lineage (GTDB taxonomy): Bacteria > Pseudomonadota > Alphaproteobacteria > Rs-D84 > Rs-D84 > Enterousia. The sequence continues at coordinate 14,350 of JAKSTD010000002.1, read as the reverse complement.
TACTGCGCAGTGTAGCGCGAATAACTATCAGGTAAAATATGTTTGTGATAATGGTAGTGTGACCGGTACTTTGACACCCCCCACTGGAGAAACCAGTCCAGACCCTGTAACATATGGTGATCCATATACTTTCTGGAATCTAGACGTTTGTGACGCACAAGGACAAACAAATCAGGCATGGGAATGTGTTGGGGATGTAACTGGAAATACCATTGATCAAAATGCTAATGCAACCAGTTGGGCGACCGCGGAAAATGTCACTTGCACAGCGCAATATGCCGCGGATATGGTTGATTTGATATGGAAATATGAAAATGGAAATTCGGATACACAAAATAACTGTAATTATGGTAATGGTAATATTTCGATTCCTGCGAATCCATCTAAGCCAGGTTACACATTTACTGGTTGGAAAGTGACAGGTTGGACAGGGTCAGATGTAGAATAAAAAAGGACTTGTGTTAAGAAAAAGGAAAGTGCTAAGCTTATACAGGAAAGGGAAAATGTTTAGATTTCTACTGAGATTTTTCGCAGTATTTATCGCCTGCTCTGCTTTTGTGGGGCTGACTTCCCATCCTGTGTTTGCTTATCAGGTCGGCACAGGTAATTGTCCTGATCCTTACAGTGGAAATTGTGGTGAAATTGCTCCTACCGATTCGTCTGCACCTTGTGACGTTAACCCGTTGACATTTAATACAACTCATCATGAAAATTACGGGACATATACCCTTACCGCCCAGTATGAAAAAAAATCATATACCATCACGTATCGAGCGGGGTCTTGTGAGAATACACCAAGAACCGCAGACGTGGTAGATAGTGTTGATTTTCTAGATTCGTATACCATTCGTGGAACTGCTGATGTTACAGGAGGGGTGGCAAATGTGCGTGTGCCATCCGGGTATTCTTTTGGCGGTTGGCAGGCAACATGGTACTATGATAATGGAACAACCGAATCAGGTGGTGTTTTACAACCCGATCACCAAATTAATCCATGGGATAAACCTGCTAGGTTGGTGTTGGTTGCTGTGTGTAGCGACAAGTGTTCTGATGCCAATTATCCTAGTTATGATGAAGACAAAGACAGTTGTTACACAACAAAAATTGTTAATTGCACACCAGTGCCTGGAACTGTGCCGGATAATTGCTTGGATACGGAAGAAAATCCAGCAGAATGGTCGGAATCTTGCACATGCAATGGGGTAAATTCTATAAGTTATCGTGTGTATGAAAATGGAACAATTGCACAAGAGGACGGAGGAGACATACCAGACCAAGTTGCACCGACATTAACCTGTTCGGAATTGCTTTCTGCAACGGGTGCACCGGGGTATAATGATTATGATCCGGATTTAAATCAGTGTCCTGAAATTGACACATTTGAATTGACGTTTAATTGTAATGATGGTCACACCGTATTAGATGAATCTGATCGTCAGGCGGGTTCTTTAATAACTATTGCCCGAGAAGCACCAACTTGTGATCAGGATGTTAAAAACTGGACTTGTGAATCTGAGAATTCTTTGGTTGAAGCTACATATAGCGAAGGGGCGATTACATCCTTCAAAATGCCAAATACCAATGTGATATGCACTGCAAATTATGAATACAAGGTTGATTATTATTGCAGTGAAACAACTAATGTGTCAGAGAAGCAGGATGCAGTAATGCACGGTGAAAATTATACATGGTGGAATGAACCGACATCCAGCACGTGTTCAGAGGCTTCGACAAAAGATTTTAATGGGTGGAGTTGTACACCTGGTGACACAAGGTCAGCTGGCGCACAAGAAACATATGAGTGGTATCAAGACATGCGTTGCAATGCGACATGGACTCAGAAATTCCCAGTTTATTATGATTGTGCAAATAATGGTTTGGGGATAGATGGTAATGGAACAAAACCGGCAGATTCGAACAGTCCTTATGCTGCGGATGCTAGTGTGAATGTGTTGGTATACCCTGCTGGATGTCAAGCACCGACAGAACGTGAAGCGGATAATCAACTTGGCTGGGAATGTGTTGCCCAAGATGGAACCCCGGTGTATTCTGGTTCGGGCAATGATACCTTTAATATGCCTGCTCAACCTGTGACTTGTACCGCCAAATGGAAAAGCACCGCATACAATATTACGTATATTGGTTGTAAGTGTAATACCCAAAATGTCACATTACCGGACAATTGTAATGTAGCTCCTGATAAAGGTGAAGTGGTAGGACAAGATATAACAAATAAAGTTGTAAGTGGTGAATTGGTATCAAATGATGAAAGAACATATTATAGGACGTATCACAGAGGTAGGCACGTTAATTTTCCTACAACAGTTGGTACTAACTACGGTCAGGTTAATGTAGCAAATGGTGCATTTAATAGTGGTAATAATAATGCTCCATGGTTTATATTCTACCCGAACGAGTATACCACTAGACCTGTGACTAATAATTCGACTTCTCAACTGAATGTTGATGGGACTGGCGATATAACCGTATATACTTGCCTTGATGATTATTATCGGGTGACGTATGATTGTAAGGATGATAATCCAAGTAACGATCCAAAAGATACCACTACTTACAGAGACAATGCCCTTGTTACTGTCAAGAAAGGTGTGCAAAATGGGCAAAAATTATGTGATAAGCCAGGTTATACATTTAAATGGATTTGCGATCAAAGAGTTGGGGAAAAAGATCCAGAAAGTTCAAATAACAACAAATTCAATATTCAGGTGGATACAAAATGTAAAGCAGATTGGGTTTGTGATACTGCAAATGGGTACGTGTCAGATGGTAATGGGCAATGCGTAAAGAAATATAATTTAACATTTGTTTGTGCTAATGGTAAAGATTCGAACCAAAGCTTCCAATTATCAGTTGGTGCAACCCAGGATGTTGTTTCTTGTAAAACAAAAGATTGTAGTGAGCCGGAATATACTTGGAGTTGTAACCCATCAAGTGCACTTAGTGATAATACTGTGACTATGCCGGCTTATAATGTGACTTGCACAGCACAATGGACACCAACGACAAAAACAGTGACTTATAACAGTGGAAATTGTTTAGACACTTCGAGAAATGTCCATTCAGAAACTGTGGATTGTGGGTTAAGTGCTTCACAATCTATGACGGCGCAAAATAATTTAGATTTAACTGGTAGCAGTATGACTTTTGTTGGATGGACAACGGATCCCACACCGACTGTTGCAGCAAACAGTGTGAAAAATCAATGGTCTGGTGGTTCTGTTACTAATGATATTACGGTATATGCTGCATGCAGATGTAAAGATGGTTATGTGATGAACGATAATGGACAGTGTGAGAAAGTTTATACTGTTAAATATAAAGTGGGAGAATGTGCCGCAAGTGGTGCGCCGTATACAGACAACAGTCAGTTGCAATCTGGTGTAAGTTATACTGTCAAAGATTTTGATTATGTAAAATCAGAATCATCATGGAACGTGGGATCGAAGATGAAATTCATTAAATGGATTGGTGACAATGATGGAGAGTATTTGGATAGTAATAAGAATAATTGGACATTTGCGTGGAGTGGCACTTCTGATTTAGTTCTTACCGCCTATTGTGAAGATACTTCGTTTGTCTGTCCAGAGGAGTATAATGAGTATGATGACAGTTTTGATGATGTGACAGGTTGTTATAAGGTTGTTAAGGTTTCGTGTGATCAACAAGATGGTCAAGTGCCAGAACATTGTAAAGACCCGGTATGGAAGGCATGTCAGTGCACGCAAGAAGTAAAGTATCGTGTTTATGCGGCTGATGCAGATGGAAACCCTGGAAAAATGACAGATAGTACGGGCAATACAATACTGACGGATATTCCATCTGCACCGACCTGTACCAAAACTTTGGGTGAAGGAACTGGGGCAGAACCAGGATATAGTTTTGATATCGAAACGCAAACATGTCCTAAAGAAAGTTATGAACTGGAATACGATTGTGATAACGGTGAAAAGACCGGTGATAAAACAGAATCACATGGTTATTTAGATTCGATATCTGGTTTGTCTGGTAATGCAAATGGTTGTATGGCGCCAGCAGATTGGCAGGAATTTGATTATTGGGTATGTGAACCGTCTGATAATCAAAAGACATTGCAGCAACCACAATATGACGATGATAGTTATATAGATTCTTTCAAAATGCCAGATACCAATGTTACTTGCACGGCGAGAAGGAAGAACAAGCAGTATAAAGTGACTTATGATTGTACAGATGGAACTGACAAACAAAATCCAGGTCTGGGAACCAGGGGAGATGTAAGTGATGACGGAAAACAAGAAATAATAAATAATATTGTGTATAACGAAACTCAATTCACTTTCACAAAGGTCGGGGACGAGTGTGTGCTGGAAGGATATACCCCGACGGGTTGGGATTGCAATGTCTCTTTGAAAAATACTGATTATACTGGTCGCAAATATTCTTATAATCAAGATGTTACATGTAATGCAGAGTGGAAGGTAGAAGAATACGATTTAACTTATGATTGCAATAATGGCGGAAAAGGAACAGAACCAGCTGGTGGAACATATTCTTATGGACAACGAGATGTCCCTGTGGAAAAAGGACAAGGTTCTTGTAAATCGCCAAAGGGACAGCATTTCGCTGGTTGGACCTGCGATGTTGAGGTGGAAGATTATAAATTTACGATGCCAAGACACAATGTTGTATGCAGAGGTGGATGGGAAGATAGTATAGAAGATATCACTTATGTTGGGTGTGTGAATGGAACATGCGTGGTTAGATGTAATGACGGAGATTGTGTAAGTGTTGATTCTAGTTGTGAAGGAGAGGTCTTGTATTTGAATCCTGAAGTTGATCCAGATAAGTGGACATATAGTAATACAAAAGTTGTCTATTTCCCAGGTGTGGATGAAGATCCAGCACAATATTTGCTAGATGCAGGGTATAAGTTTAGCGGTATATGGAATAAAACCGATGGTTTTAGAACAGCAGGAAAGATAACGTTTACAAAATTGCAAACGGGTTCGTTGACGATGTGTACAATTCTTGAACCTTATTACAAGGTAACTTATAACTGTGGTTGGGATCATCCGGCACCAGTTGATGAGAAGAGATATGATTCTCGTGAAACCGTGACGGTCAAAAATGGTTCTGATTGTGGGGACAGACCTGGATATTCGTTCACAAAGTGGATGTGTGAACCAAATGGTAAAACCGCATTCGATAAAAGTTCTGGACAAACTTTCCAGATAGAAGCAAACACGACTTGTACCGCTCAATGGAAGGAAGTTTCTTATAGGGTTACTTATGATTGCAATGGTAAAACCAAAAAAACAAATAATATGGTAGACAAACCGATTTACTATGGCGATTCGTATACCTTTAGCGATATTGATGAGAGATGTTTGCACGAAGGGTATACATTTGGTGGCTGGGAATGCTACAAAACACAAACACCAAACGATAAAGATAATTATCTTTGTCCAACGGGTGGTGACACATGCCCTGATTCTATTACATGGGATTTTGCAGATAATTTGAAATGCAAAGCATTGTGGGATGTAGATTATTATGATGTTATTTATGACAAGGGAAGTTGTGCTGATGCTGCTGGTGTTGTTTATACGGATGTAGATGGCGCGGCATACGGACAAAACTATACCCCATCAGAAACAGTGTCTGGTTTGATGAATACCGCGACAAAACCTGGTTATACTTTTGTTGGTTGGAATACCGTATCCGGTCAAACAACTTCGAACTGGACTGGTGAAAAGCCGTGGGCTCGTCAATCTGATTTGACAGTGTATGCAGCATGTACACCAAATAAATATGATGTTATTTATGACAAAGGTGCCTGTGAAAGCAAATCTGGTAAAAATTATACGCATAAAAATGGCGCAACCTATGGCACAAAGTATACTGCTTTGAGCGGTGGAAGCGAGAGTTCAAAAACAGGTATCTATGCTGGAACTGGTTATACATTTAAGGGATGGAGTGAAACCCAAACCCCAGAGTTTAATGACAATGGAACTTTGGCGAATCCGTGGACTGGTGAAGATCCGTGGTTGTTCACAGTAACAAAGACAGTGTATGGAATATGCAAACCGATTACATATAATGTTATCTATATGAAAGGAACTTGCGAAGTAAAGGAAAATACAGGCGACGGCACATTTACAGATTCTGTGGAATATAATACGAATTATACCGTGTTGGGATTGGATGCAGAAAACATGGCGATTACTACGAAACCTGGATATGTGTTCAAGGGTTGGAAAGCAAGTTATGCTTCACAGGTTCCAGATTATCAAGCGGGAGATGAATTTGCTCCGTGGACAAGAACATCTGCGTTGACTTTGTGGGCTGTGTGTGAAAGAGAACCATATCATGTTGAATATGATTGCGATGTGTATACTTCTTGTGATGAAGATGATGATACTGGTTGCAGAACCCCAAAAGACAACAAAGATTATTATATCAATGATTCTGTCTCTGTGCCAATCAATGATGCAAACACATGTAAAAAGTTGGGCTGGACATTTAATGATTGGAATTGCGTCGCCAAAGATGAAAACGAAACATCTTTACCAATTACAGTAATAGGTTCTTATGCAAAACGTTTCACGATGATTAATGCGGATGCCATTTGTACAGCGATATGGGATGAAGATTTTTATCATGTGACCTATGATTGTAATGGTGGCACAAATGCGCCAATTGATTCGGCCGGGTATACTTACGGCACTGACGTAGAAACATACGGTCAAAACAACCCACAAAAGTTAAATACTTGTGAAAGAGAAGGATATGATTTCACTGTATGGGTATGTGGCGAAGGTGAAGAAGCACAAACTGTTGCACAAGGCGGTGTTTTTGAAAATATTACACATGATACTACTTGTCATGCTCAGTGGATGCCGAGAACCTATGATATTATATACGATTCTGGAACCTGTGGCGGCAAAATGCTGGAACAAGAGGATTTTTCAACGAATCGTGGGTTAAAAAGCGAATACTATTCAACAGCACAAGTGTTAGAAGATGCTTTGCAGTATGACGATATGTTTGATGTTGATGATATTACAGATTTGGATAGTTTGTATGTAGCGCGTGGATACGAATTCCTTGGGTGGAGCACCGAGAACGGTGGAACCACAGAAGAGGATGTCGATGATAATTATTCTGTCGGTGAACATGGTCCGTGGACTACAGATGGTGATTTGACACTGTATGCTGTGTGCAAGAAGAAGGTATACAATGTCTGTTATGATTTCCAAGTGGAACACGCAGGATGGAAAGACAAAAGCGCAGAACCGTTGTATACTTATGATGTTGATACAGAAATGAACAGTAGAGAAGTTCATTTGGCTGTTCATAAAGATGTTTCTAATGATCGCGGTGAAGGCAAGTTTTATGTGTTTGACGGTTGGTATAATATGCCTGGTATATATCGTGACCAGAATAATTCCGGACCAAAAATAACGACCGTTCCTGATATGAACGCAGAACCGCTGGATACACCTGTTTCTCTGAAATGTGATGGAACTATTGTGTCTCCTCAGTGCGATGATTCAGAATATGCAAAACGTGATGTGGTATTGTAATATGTCGGCTGCGATTTGGGCGGTTGTGATTTTGTTGCTTGGCACTGTGAGAATTATACTGGTATGCCAACAGATTATGTGCCAGAAGAAGATTCTATACAGGTTTTAGTGGCGGATACGACTGTGTTGTGTACACCTGTGAAAGATTGTTCAAACCTTGAATATAAGATATACTATCATGTTTATCAAAACGGGGTTGAAACAAGTGTTGTTAACACGGGTGCAGTTGAAACCGCGGTAAGGAACCTTAAGCCAGATACATACAGCCCTGGGGATGAACCTGTACCGTATCCTGAGGCGTCGTGGCCAAACTGTCGGCTCGAGGGTTGGTATGAAAACCAAGAATTTACTGGTGAACCGGTGATGCATACCCCTGCTCTGGCGAGTGATGAGGAAGGAGAAAATATAGTTTTGTATGGAAAGATGGTTTGCGAGGATGTGTGTAATGAACCTGGACATGAGCATTGGTTCCATATTGGAAACAACCCGAATGACAAGGTGTGTTTGTATGAAAAACGCCCAACGAGCCAAACGCCTGTTGTTCGAGTTAGCAGAAGCGATAAAAACGCAGAACCATATTATATGATGCTGTCCACGGATCAAAATATGTTTATACACGAAGGTTCCAGCAAGAGGATGCGTATCCAACATTCAGACAGTAATATATATAATGTGTGTGATAAATCTAGTTGTCCAGAATTGGCAAACTAATAAGTGATGAAAGCCCGTAAAAGCGTGCTTTTGTCTTTTGTGACTTGTTTTTTTAAAATATTTCATTATATAGGATAAAGTGGCTTGACCCTGGGGATAAAAATTGCTATAAAATATAGGATTTAGGACGGTGGGTCTGGAAAGAACGGTAAGGAAAAAGTAAAATGAAAAATGTATTAAAATTATTGTTGGGTTCTGCGAACGACAGAATTGTAAAATCTTATGAAAAAACAGTTTCCGTGATAAATAAATTAGAGCCAAAATATGCGGCTATGTCTGACGAAGAAATTCATGGGTTAACCAATGTTTTTCGTGCACGTTTAAAAAATGGCGAAAAAGAAAAAGATATTTTGCCAGATGTGTTTGCTGCTGTGCGCGAAGCCGCCAAGCGGTCTATTGGGTTGCGACATTTTGATGTGCAGTTGATTGGCGGTATGGTTTTGAATAATGGTCAAATTTCCGAAATGAAAACAGGTGAAGGAAAAACCCTGGTTGCGACATTGGCTTTGTATTTAAAAGCTCTGCATGGCAAAGGCGCGCATTTGATTACTGTTAACGATTATTTGGCATCGCGCGATGCTGGATGGATGGGACAAGTTTATAGATTCTTGGGTATGACAATCGGTATTGTTCAACATGATATGTCAGACGAAGACAGACGCGCTGCTTATAATTGTGATATTACTTATGTGACCAATTCAGAATTGGGGTTTGATTATTTGCGTGACAATATGAAATTTACAAAAGAACAACAGGTTTTGCGTCCGTTCTTTTTCGCTATTGTTGACGAAGTGGACAGTATTTTAATTGATGAAGCACGCACTCCGCTTATTATTTCTGGTCCTGCCGAAGATACAAGTGATTTATATAACAAGGTTGATTCTGTGGTTGCTCAATTAGTTCCAGATGATTACAAAATTGATGAAAAAGACAGACATGTTACACTTACAGAAACGGGGGTAGATCGTGCAACAGAATTGTTAAAACAGGCAAATGTTCTGGTTGGAGATAATTTGTATGCATCGGAAAATGCGATTATTGTTATGCATTTGCAACAATCTTTGTTGGCGCATCATTTATATGAAAAAAATGTTAATTATGTTGTTAGGAATGGAGAGGTTTTAATTGTTGATGAATTTACTGGTCGTGTAATGACAGGTCGAAGATTTGGCAAAGGTTTACACCAAGCGATAGAAGCCAAAGAACATGTAACTGTTCAACCAGAAAATCAAACAGTATCCAGTATTTCTTATCAAAATTTATTTAGGATGTACCCTACTTTGGCTGGTATGACCGGAACAGCGATGACCGAAGCAGCAGAGTTTGAAGAAATTTATAAGTTGCGTGTTGTTTCTATACCAACAAACAAACCTGTGGCGCGCGTTGATCATCATGATGAAATTTATCGAAACAAAGAAGAAAAATACGATGCGATTATAAAGCAAATCAAAGAATGTATGGAACGTAAACAGCCGGTATTGGTCGGGACTGTTTCTATTGAAAAATCTGAGGAATTGGCAAAAATTGTTCAAGAAAAACTGGGGATTAAACCGGCGGTATTAAATGCTAAACATCATGAATCAGAAGCAAAAATTGTGTCCCAGGCCGGTGCACCAGGTGCGGTCACTATTGCAACGAATATGGCTGGTCGTGGAACCGATATTAAACTTGGTGGAAACGCGGACGATTTAATTGCGGAATTGGACGAAACCGCGCCTGATTTTGAAAAAAAGAAAAAAGAAATAATCAAAAAAATTGAAGAAAACAAAAAAATTGTTTTGGAATCAGGCGGTCTGTATGTTATTGGAACAGAAAGGCACGAATCTCGTCGTATTGACAATCAGTTGCGTGGTCGTTCCGGCCGTCAAGGTGACCCTGGGGATTCTAAGTTCTTTTTGGCATTGGATGATGATTTGATGCGTATATTTGGCGCAGCCAGATTACAAAACATGTTAACCACTTTGGGACTAAAACCAGGTGAAGCAATTACTCATCCGTGGATAACAAAGGCATTGGAAAAAGCTCAAAAACGTGTCGAAGCAAGATACTTCGAAGCGCGTAAGGAATTATTAAAATATGACAATGTTATGAACGATCAACGAGCGGTTGTTTATAAACAACGTGATGAATTAATGACTTCTGAAAACTTGGAACCGTTAATAACAGAATTTGTTGGTGATGTCGTTGAGTTAATTTGTGAAAGAAATATACCAGAAAAAGCTCATCCGTCTGCATGGAATATTGATGGTATCCATGATAATATGATGCGTATATTTGCATTGGATATTACAGATATAAATAATTGGAAAACGGATGAGAGTATATCTGAACGGGGTGCTTATACAACTTTGTTTAATCTGGCTATGCGTCGTTATCAACAGCAAAAGGAAAAGTACGGTGTTGAATTGATGCAGATGGCGCAAAAGCAAATGATGTTGGGTGCATTAGATGCTGTGTGGAAACGACATTTGCAACAAATGGATTATTTGCAGGGTGCGATTGGTTTGCGTGGATATGCGCAAAAGAATCCTTTGTATGAATATAAAAGCGAATCGTTGGAATTGTTTAAAAATACGATACAAAATTTCAAAACCATGTCAGTTGCGTATATTTGTCGCATGGAATTGACACGTGAAAATGTTGATGCGACCGCTCAGCAACACGCACAGCATGATTCTGAATTAAATCAAAACACCAGTGGTAATAATATGGCAAATATGAATATCAGCCGTAATGCTTTGTGTCCATGTGGGTCTGGGTTAAAATATAAACATTGTCATGGTAAATTGAATTAGGGATGCCGTGGCAAAAAAGGAAGGATATACATTATGCCAGATTTTGTGCATCTTCGTGTCCATTCAAAAGTATCTGTCGGCGCCAGTACTATTTCTGTGGGCAGTAATAAAAAACTGGGCATATTAAAAGGTATTCCCGAATTTTGTCGCGACAATAATATGTTCGCATGCGCACTAACAGATACAAATATGATGTCTGGGTGCGCAGAATTTTCAGATGTTATGCCGGCTAATAAATTGCAACCTATTATAGGGGTTGAAATATCTTTGAATCATCATAGCGCAGATCCAAAAATATTACGGCAATCATCATTGTCTAAAATTGTTTTATTGGCAAAACATCACAAGGGTTATTTAAACCTTTGTGAACTTAGTCGTATTATGTATATGCGGACATCCAATCATCATTTGGGACCATACGTAACTATGACGGAATTAAAGAAATACAGTGATGATTTAATTTGTTTATCTGGTGCGCATACGGGGCCAATCGGGATGGCGATTTTAAACAATCAAAATAATACAGCATTTAATATCGCACAACAATTTTTAGACATATTCGCTGATAATTTTTATATAGAAATTCAACGACATGGTTTGGAAGCAGAGATAAAGACAGAACCTGTGTTTTTGCAAATTGCACGGGATTTAAATATACCGATTGTCGCAACTAATGATGTTTGTTTCGCGACACCTGATGGGTATGAATCTTTGGATGCTTTGGGGTGTGTTTTGGGACAAACAAAAGTCATAGATCCGGATAGACCTCGTAAATCTGTGGAACAATATTTCAAGTCAGTTGATGAAATGGTTGAACTTTTTTCTGATTTACCAGAGGCGATAGAAAACACCGTAAACATTGCGAAACGTTGCGCATTTTTTGTAAACGTTCATGAAAGTCCATTGTTGCCACGGTTCGGCGCCGATTTAGAAACAGAATGTCAAATGTTACGTGATGCAACAATGTCCGGATTAAAAATGCGTCTTGCGCAACACGGAATAAAAGATACTGCGCCCTATTTTGAACAGGCAGAATATGAATTGGGGGTCATAATCGGCATGGGCTTTCCAGGGTATTTTTTGATTGTTGCAGATTATATCAACTGGTGTCGCAAGAACGATATTTTAACAGGCCCCGGTCGTGGTTCTGGTGCTGGGTCCATTGTTGCGTGGGCGCTGGGAATCACGCATGTTAATCCATTAAAATATGGTTTGTTGTTTGAAAGATTTTTGAATCCTGATCGTATTTCAATGCCTGATTTTGATATTGATTTTGAACCAACTGGTATAGAACGTGTATTAGATTACGTGGGCGAAAAATATGGTCGTGATTCTGTTTGTCGTATCATTACCTTTGGCAGTTTGCAGGCGCGTGGCGCAGTGCGTGATATTGGTCGTGTGTATGGAATACCCTATTCCAAATCGGACAGGTTATCTAAATTAATACCTGCTGATGCAAAGACATTGAAAGAAGCCGTAGACACATCTTATGAGATTCGTGATGTTTTAAATAACGATCCTGATATGAAAAAAGTGGTTGAAGTTGCCGAAGATTTAGAAGGTTCAATTCGTAACCTGGGGCAACATGCGTGTGGTGTCGTTATTGGCGACAGACCAACCACACAAATTGCGCCTGTTTATCGTGACCCTGCGAACCCTTTGCCATCATGCCAATTTGATGGTCATTATTTGGAAAGTGCGGGATTGATTAAGTTCGACTTTTTAGGACTTGAAACTTTGGTTGTTTTGAAATATACAACAAAATTAATTCAACAAACACATGGCATAAATATCGATTTGGACCAAATTCCAACTGATGACGAAAAAACGATGAAACTTTGGCAATCTGGAATGACCGAAGGAATATTCCAATTCGATGCACAATTTGTTCAACAAACTTTGAAAAAAATGCACCCAACGAGTTTCTTGGAAATATCCGCATTAAATGCATTAAATCGTCCAGGACCGATTGCGTTTATTCCGCAATTTATTGCGCGTATGCATGGCGAAGAACCTGTTGAGTATGTGCATCCAAAAGCAGAGCCGATATTAAAAGAAACATACGGAATTATTGTTTATCAAGAACAGGTTATGCAATTAACACGTGCATTGGCTGGGTTTACACGCGGCGAATCCGATACTGTGCGAAAAGCCATGGGTAAAAAGAAAATCGAATTGTTGGCAGAATTAGAAAAAAAGTTTTTGGAGGGCTGTAAAAAAGAAGATACATTGGACGAAGCAACTGCAAAAGATTTGTGGGAAAAGTTTAAAGAATTTGCAAAATATGCATTTAATAAATCGCATGCTATCGCCTATTCTATTGTTGCAAATCAGTGTGCGTATTTGAAAACACATTTTCCTGCGGAATTTTTGGCTGCATCTATGTCAAGTAATATGAACGACACAGATCAACTGGCGATATTTGTTGATGATGCCAAATCTAACTTTAATATCCAAATAGTTGCGCCAGATATAAATGAAAGCGAATCCTTGTTCACTGTGAAAAATGGAAAAATTATTTATGCTTTGGCGGCGATAAAAGGGGTTGGAACAAATGCCACAGATGCGATTGTTGCAGAACGCGAAGCGCATGGCAGATTTAAAAATTTAACTGATTTTGCAAAAAGATGTGCGCCGATAATAAATAAAAGAATCTTAGAGGCTTTTGCCAAAGTTGGTGTTCTTGATTCTTTGGAAAAAAATCGTGCGTTGATATTCATGAATGCTGATGCAATATTGGCATACGCATCAAAGTCACGTGAAAATGCAAATTCATTATCTTTGTTTGCCAACACAACCGAAGACGATATCGCCGAAGATAGATTGTTAAGAGATTTACCAAAAACAAAACCGTGGACATTTGCACAAAAATTGGAAAATGAATTGTCTGCTTTGGGTTTTTATATTTCTGCACATCCTTTGGATCAATATAAACATTTAATTGCGCGCGCAAAATTAACAACCAGCCAAACACTCGAAAACATAGCCGACAGGAAACCTGTTCAAATCGCAGTTAATGTTAATTCTTTTTCACGACGCAGAACCAAAACAGGTAAAGACATGCTGACCGTAAACGCATCAGATAGTTTTGGTAATGTTGAATGTGTCGCGTTTGGTGATGCGTCGATAGAATTTTCACAGATATTAAGTAACGAAACATCTGTTGTGATTTCTGGAAAAACTTCGGTGCGCGATGACAGGGTTTCTATATTCATAGATTCTATTATGCCGTTGGTTCCATGGGTTGCAAAAATCGCG
>JAKSTD010000019.1 GCA_024402755.1 Alphaproteobacteria bacterium | reverse complement strand
GGCAAAACAGGTTATGTTTTTCTGGGGTGGTGTGTAAATGATGAAAATTGCGCGAATTATGAGAATAATGTTAACTATACAATTCCTGCTACATCTAATACTGATATTGATTTATATGCACAATGGGATTGTGATAACGCGAATAATTGGTGGTGGAATGCTGATAATACTGCATGTGTTCAGGGGTATACAATACAATTACATAAGGGAATATGTCAAACTTTCTCTGATTTTGAACCAGTTTATATTTACACAATACCAACACGTGGTGCATATTTAGATGCAGAACGAACTTTGTTAATGACAGAAAATGAAAATCCAGTTCAGGTACCATATAAGGCACCGATTGTCATTGATTATAATACAAATGCGCCAAATGACCCAGCAACAAATCCATCGATACAGTACACAACATCGCCGTCAAGTGTGTCTAGCATAACAAGACCTTATACGTGTGGTAATTTTAGGGAATCCAGCGCGAGTGATTTTGTTCTTAATGGTAATGGTTATATAACAACCGTCGGGAGTGATGAAGCCAAAACATATTCTTCCAATAAGATTTGGAGAGCAAATGGTTGGGGTTGTGGCTCTAGCTATCATAATCCAATGCTCACTTTAACGGGGTACACGCATGATGGGTGGTATGATAATCCACAAGGAACAGGAACAAACATAGATTACATAGGGTGTAGCGGGAGTGGGTATGCTGTATCTGGAACACTTTACGCCCATTGGACACCGAATACTTATGATGTTGTTTATAATCCGGGGGCGCATGCAGCATCTGGTTCAACCAGTTATACCGATGGGGCAACATACGATTCGCCTTATACACCATTATCGTTTGGTGCATCACCAATAAGTAATAATATGTCTGCTGGTACGGGATATGTTTTTGTTGGGTGGACAACAGGTTCAACCCCAACATTTACAAACGGGATATTGAATAATGAATACACCGGTGATACTTATTGGAAACGCGATTCCGGTTTAACGCTTTATGCGGCTTATGATTGTGATGTGGAAAATGGTTATCATTGGAATAACAATGAATGTGTTTTAAATATGTCTACTGTCACGTATTACAGTGGAAATTGTGATCCAAATAATGTCAAAAATCCTTTTGGAAATACATATTCTGCGACAGATTTAAATTCGGCTGTGATTGGGCAACCTTATAATGTATTATCTTATACAAACACTTCTTTGGTCGGGGATAATTTTGGATATATGTATGGATCTGTTGCAGACGGCGGTTTTGGGGTTCCGTATGCATGTGCATCCTTTCATGGTTGGAACAATCCAAATATTCAGGGAACAGATAAAGATTACACTGGTTGTTTTTCTGAACAAAATGGATTATGCACACCTGTTATACAATCATATAATTATGATGGTGGTTTAAATCTTTATGCTTATTGTGAGTGGGGTAAATGGAATGTTGCATATCATGATTGTAATGGGGAACTTTTATATACACAAGCCATGCAATTTGGGGATTCTTTCTGGACACCGTCTGCATCAGATGTATCTGGATATACATTTAATGGATGGACATTTAATAATCTGCCTTTGGGGGAAACTTTCCCTGCTGATTTATGTCTTAAAGGGCAAAATTTAAATTTGTATGCAAATTGCAAACCAAATGTGTATCCTGTTAACCTGAAATGGGTTGCAGATGGTGATACATACAATCAAAATCCGGACACATGTGATTATGGAACCAGCACAATCAGTGGTATCAGCCATCCAGATATACCTGGTTATACGTTTACTGGATGGAAAGTGACGAATTGGGAATAATTACTTTTCTTCTTTTTCGTTGGTTTTGAATTGCATATCATAAAGCATTTTATATGCGCCGCATTCCATCTTTAACAAATCGTCGTGTGTTCCGGACTCTACGATTTGTCCGTCATTTACAACAATGATTTTTGTCGCGTTACGAATTGTTGATAAACGGTGTGCGATAACAAACACTGTCTTGTCATGCATCAGGTTTTCTATTGCTTTTTGCACAACTGCTTCTGATTTATTATCCAATGCAGATGTTGCTTCGTCCAATACCAATATCGGTGCATTTTTCAAAAACGCGCGTGCAATCGCAACACGTTGACGTTGTCCGCCAGATAACAATACACCGCGTTCACCGATATGTGTGTCCAGGCCATCTTTCAGTGTTTTTAAAAATCCATCCAAATAGGCAGATTTTATCGCGCGCTGTAATTGTTCTTCGGTTGCGTTTTCATCACCCAGCATAATGTTTTCACGAATTGTCCCGTCAAACAGGAAATTATCTTGGAATACAACACCTATATTTTGACGCAAAGATTCCAGTGTGAAATTTCGAATATCTGCACCGTCAACAGTAATCGCACCATCTGTCACATCATAAAAACGTGGCAATAAATTAACCAGTGTGGTCTTTCCGCCACCAGAATTACCAACGATTGCGATAGTTTCACCTTTGTTAATTGTTAAATTAATATGCTTTAATACAGGGACATTAGGTATATAATTAAACGAAACATCTTCAAATTTAATTTGTTGATGTGTCTTTGGCATATCAATTGCACCAGGTCTATCAGTGATTTTTGGTTTTGCATCCAACATATCAAAACACATTTCAATCGCCCAGAAAGACATAATCACAGAGCCATAAGTATTCCCAATGCTTTTCATCGGTTGATACAATAAAATTAATGCTGTCAAGAAAGACACAAACCCACCGGGTGTTAATTGACCTGTTAAAATCAAATGTGAACCAAACCACAATGCCAATGCAATCCCAAACGATAAAATAATATGCATCACTGGGGTTAACCAGCGCGTTCTTTGAAATACTTTTATCTGGATGTTAAAGTTTTTATGTAACACATCAAGATATTTGTTTTCCTGATGTTTTTGAAGGTTATAAGAAATAATGGTTCTATTTCCAGAATATGTTTCGTTATATTTTGTGGTCAGTGTTGATGCGATTGCCATTGCATTGGTAAGTGCTGGCGCAACACGTTTCTTCAATGAGGCCATCGGTAAAAACGCGAACAACAAAATCGCAGTTGTCACAAGTGCCAGTTGCCAAGAATTTATAAATAAAACGACCGTTAATGAAAGTCCTGTAAAGAATTTTTGAACGAATGATTTTAAATTGCTTAACAATCCAGCGCATGCACCATCTGCATTTGAATTAAATCTTATTAATATTTCGCCAGAGTTTTTAGAAGTAAAAAATTCTGTTTCAAATGTAAGCATTTTCTTGAACAAATCTGCTTTTAATGCATTGGTAATTTTTCCACCAACCCATGTGTTCAAATAATTCAAAACGTATGTCAATCCGCCCTGAACAGCAGTAAAACCAACAATTAAAATAGGAATATACCAACTGGCTGCCAGATTTTGTTGAACCATAACCGCATCAGTATATGGCCTAATCGCCCATGCAATCAGCGCATCCATCGAACCAACAGGTATCGCCAATAATAATGTTAACAGCGCGCGAAACCATACTGGCTTTACATACGGCCACATGCGCTTGTAATTTTTAACGAACATATTTTCCATAACCTGCCGTTTCATAGCAGAAGATAATTTTTCCATTTTGTTTACCTTTTCAAACCAGGCACAGATTAGCCGATTTTTATCCAAAAGTCAATACTTCTTAGAAGTACAGGAAAACACGCCTATGATTGCCTAGCCCCATTTTATTCTTGATTTTGGTAATGTTTTCTATCAAAATACGCCGGGTTTAACATAAATATCAAAGGAGATACCATGGCGAATAAATGGGTTTATACATTTGGAAACGGTGCCGCCGAAGGCCGCGCAGATATGCGTAATTTACTTGGGGGCAAGGGTGCTAATTTGGCGGAAATGAATTTGGTCGGTCTGCCTGTCCCTGCGGGCTTTACTGTCACAACAGAAGTTTGCACATATTATTATGAAAACGGTCAAAAATATCCAGAAGATTTAATGGACCAAGTAAAGACCGGTATTGTGCACATTGAATCTATTATGGGCAAAAAATTCGCAGATAATGAAAATCCATTGTTGGTATCTGTTCGTTCTGGGGCGCGTGTATCAATGCCTGGAATGATGGACACAGTTTTGAATTTGGGGTTGAATGATGAAACTGTCAAGGCATTGGCGCGTGCTGCGAATAACGAAAGATTTGCGTATGATTCTTATCGTCGTTTTATTATGATGTTTAGTGACGTTGTGTTGGGGGCAGATATTGATTTGTTTGAACACACACTGGAACGGATGAAGGAAGACAAGGGTTATAAAGTCGATACAGAATTAACAGCCGAAGATTTAAAAGAATTGGTAGAACAGTTCAAAGAAATCGGTGTAAAAATCGGCAAAGTTTTCCCACAAGACCCATGGGAACAGTTGAAATTGGGAATCGGTGCTGTGTTTGGTTCTTGGATGTCCAAAAAAGCAATCACATATCGTAAATTAAATAATATCCCGGGTGATTGGGGAACTGCTGTGAATGTCCAGGCGATGGTATTTGGTAATTCTGGTGATGATTCTGCAACTGGTGTATGTTTTTCTCGCGACCCGGCAACTGGCGAAAATAAATTTTATGGTGAATATTTGATAAATGCCCAGGGTGAAGATGTGGTGGCAGGTATCAGAACACCCCAGCCAATGGCAAAAGATGATTCTGGTCGTATGTCCTTGGAAGAAGCCATGCCAGAAGTTTATGCTGAATTGGTGGATGTTCGTAACAAATTGGAACAACACTATAAAGATATGCAAGATATGGAATTCACAATCGAACATAAAAAATTGTGGATGTTACAGTGCAGAAACGGCAAAAGAACTGCGGCTGCGGCTGTGCGTATGGCTGTCGAAATGGTGAACGAAGGATTGCTTAGCAAAGAAGAAGCAATCTTGCGTGTTGGTGCAGACCAATTAAACCACCTTTTGCACCCAATGTTAGATCCAAAAGCAGAAAAGAAAGTTATCGCAACAGGAGTGCCTGCATCCCCTGGTGCCGCTGTTGGTATGGCTGTATTTAATGCCGAAGATGCCGAAAAATGGAAAGCCGAAGGTAAAAAGGTTATGCTTATCCGCGTTGAAACATCCCCAGAAGATATTGCCGGTATGAACGCAGCCCAGGGTGTTATTACCGCACGCGGGGGGATGACTTCGCACGCAGCGGTTGTTGCACGTGGTATGGGAACACCATGCGTATCTGGTTCGCCTGATATTAAAATTGATTATGAAACCAAGACAATGAAAACAACATCTGGTGTAGTTATTCACGAAGGTGATTGGGTTTCGATTGACGGCGCCAAAGGTCAAATTATCGAAGGCGCAATCCCAACAGTATCTGTGGAATTGACCGGTAATTTCGGAACTCTGATGCAATGGGTTGATGAAATCAAGGACTTAAAAGTCAAAGCAAATGCAGAAACACCAAAAGATGCGAAGCAGGCACGTGATTTTGGTGCCGAAGGAATTGGGTTGGCGCGCACAGAACACATGTTCTTTGACCCATCGCGTATCCAAGATATGCGTGAAATGATTTTGGCTGACGATGTGGCGGGCAGACGCGCTGCGCTGGATAAGTTATTGCCATATCAACGTGCTGACTTTGTTGAATTGTTCAAAATTATGGATGGTCTTCCTGTGACAATCCGTTTAATTGACCCGCCGCTACATGAATTTTTGCCTCATACCGAAGCAGATATGGAAGAATTGGCAAAACATATTGGCAAAGATATTGAATTTGTCAAGACTCGCAGTGAGGCATTGAAAGAACAAAATCCTATGTTGGGACACCGTGGGTGCCGCCTTGCGATTACATATCCAGAAATTTGCGAAATGCAAACACGTGCGATTTTGTCTGCGGCGATTGAATGCAAAAAAGCAGGTGTTCGTGTTTTCCCAGAAATCGAAGTTCCACTGGTTGGTTCTAAAAAAGAGGTCGATATTGTTAAATCAGTGATTGATGCGACAGCGGCTTCATTGTTTGCGGAATTGGGTGAAGAAATTGAATATCATGTTGGTTCAATGATTGAATTGCCTCGTGCGGCAGTTTTGGCAAACGAAATTGCAGAAAGTTGTGAATTCTTTGAATTTGGAACAAACGATTTAACCCAGACAACATTGGGTATGTCGCGTGATGATACTGGTAAAATCTTGGAAGAATATCGCGCCCGTGGCGTTTATGTTGCAGACCCATTCGCATCTGTTGATCAACTTGGGGTTGGTTTGTTGATTAAAGACGCGGTGGCCAAGGCACGCAGCACCAAAGGCGATAAAATTCATCTTGGTGTGTGCGGAGAACATGGTGGCGACCCCGAATCGATTGAATTTTTCCACAAAAGTGGATTCGATTCGGTCTCTTGTTCACCGTTCCGTGTGCCAATCGCACGTCTGGCAGCAGCACAAGCAGCGGTCAAACACCCACGCAAAAAATAATCGTGTGTTTGATAAAAGCCCCAGGTTTCTGGGGCTTTTTTTGTTGCAGCGCATCAGTTATAACAGAACCAAAAAAAATTTGCATTTGCGATTTTGAGATACTTGATTTCCATGATACAATAGAATTGTACGAGGAACCTTTTGATGAGAAAACTATTTTTAACTTCTGGGTTGGTGTTATGCTTGGCATACCCCGCATTTGCAGATATCGCGGCGGGGACCAGCACGGCTGGTTGTGACGAATCAGTCCTTGGTTCTTATACGGGACCCGTAGATTTCACTTCTGAATGGCGTCCAATGATATCTGGGGCGATTACGTTGGATCCAGATAGATATACTAGCAATAGTGGCTCTGCGGTATCTTATGCAACAACTGCGGCAGATCCAGATACGTTAAATGCGGTGTATGGGGTTGGTGTATATGCAAGTGCCCCCAGTGTCTCGACATTATCAGATTTTACAACCAGCAATCGTATGACGGCGCTGACTACTACACCAACAATGACAGGTTACGCATTGGC
>JAKSTD010000018.1 GCA_024402755.1 Alphaproteobacteria bacterium | reverse complement strand
GCGCGCGAACACGCGACATCTTCTTTTACTCCATTTGCCATCATCGGCAAAACGACATTTTCAAGCGCAGTAAAATCAGATAACAAATTATGCTTTTGGTATACAAAACCTATTTTTTTCCTTCGCAATAATGTCCGTGTTTCTTCACTTATTTTATCAGTCGGCGCACCGTTTATAAAAATATCTCCACCGGTTGGTTTGTCAAGAAGCCCAACACATTGTAACAAAGTAGTTTTTCCAGAACCGCTTTGCCCAACCAACGCGACAATTTCCCCACGATATAAATCAAAACCACCACCGTGTAAAACCTTTAAGGGCTGACCTGCCTCGATAAAAGTTTTTTTAATATCACGGACAGACATTACAATATCTCTTTTTGATATTTTTGATAAAGAATTTAATATACTCGCCATTTATCACACCTATTCATTTCTTAAAACTTCTACGGGGTCTGTGTTTGCCGCTTTCCATGCAGGATAAAGTGTTGCCAAAAAAGCCAATGCTATCGCAATAACCGCAATACCAATTACTGTTGATGGAACAACTTTTGATGGCAATTCAGACAAAGAATATAATTCAGCCGGAAACAAATCATGCCCTGTTACAAATTGAAAAAACTTTCTTATTGGTTCTATATATATCGCAATAACAACACCCAACAAAGTCCCAAATGTCGCGCCAATCACACCAATCGAAGTTCCAGATAAAATAAATATTTTCATCATAGATTTACGCGACACACCAAAAGTCCGCAAGACCGCAATATCTTTATTTTTATCTTTGACCAACATAACAAGTGATGAAATAATATTAAATGCCGCAACAATAACTATTAACATCAATATTAAAAACATAACACTGGATTCAACTTGAAGCGCACCAACAAAACCACGATTTAAATCGCGCCAATCACGCACAATAAAACCTTCGGGCAGTAACGCAGTTAATGCTTTTGTCACCTTTTCACTTTCTTCTGCATCTGTTAAAAACAAATCAATATGTGTAACAGAATTTTCAATATTTAAATATTTTTGCGCGGTTTGTAGTGGCATAAAAATATAACCGCTGTCATATTCATACATCCCCATAAAGAACGAAGAAACAACCGGATATGCCATAATACGCGGCATAGTCCCAAACGGTGTAGCCGTTCCACCATTTGCAGAAATCAATGATACTTTATCGCCCGCAGTCACATGTAAATTGCGCGACAAACTTGAACCAATAATCAATTCACCGTCATTGACTTTGTCTAAACTTTTGCCATATATGCGGGTCCCGCTTGTTTTCTTAGAAATTAAATCAGGCATTCGAATTCCACGAACCACTGCCCCAGAATTATTTCCATTTGCTGATGCCATAATTTGCCCTTCTGCAATCGGGACCATCGACACAACATATTTTTCTACAACTTTATTTTGACGCATTTTGTCCATTAAAAAGTCATAATCAGAAATAGTACCATTTTGATGATACACAACAACATGCCCGTTCATACCAATAATCCGCGAAAGCAGTGTATCATGGAACCCACCCATAACAGACATAACAACTATCAATGTTGCCACACCCAATGTAATACCAATCAAAGACACCCACGAAATAACAGAACCAAAACCGCGTTTTTTTGCACGCAAATATCGATAAGCAATTTTCTTTTCCAAATTCAAAAACAACATATTACACCCTTTACTCATTCAAAAAATCACGTAATGCATCACCAGATAATTGCATCGGTTTTTGTGTCTTTGTTGCATCCACAATAGAAATAAGGCGCGGCGACATAAACACAACCAATTCCGCAAACGGAGATATCAAAGTTTCCGGTGTTGTCACAAAGGAATGTGTTGGGATACCTATGATAACATAGTTATCACCAACACTGGATGGTATAGTAAACGAAGACAATTCACCATTACTGGTCGACAAAACTATTTTAGCATCAATTTTTTTAGAATCGCCAAAATCACCATAAGTTCCAGTTGCACCGATAATTAAATCCGTTTCTAATCTGTCTTCTTTGCCACATTGACCGATATCAAATCTGGTCTGCCAACCATTTGGCACAGCAAAAGTTCCCTGGGAAATCAAAACCATACTGGCCTGACTTGATATAAATTCTTGTAATGTTTTTGTGTTTATTTCTGGGCTAACCACCAAAGCGCGACCAACCACACCTGGGATAGACATATGTATATTATTTTCCCCGAATGCAGGCAACATATTCATCCAAATGATTGGATTATCTGTTTTTGGATACACACGATACACATCAACATCCCATGCCAAAACATATTTTTTAGATGCGACATCCGCTATAATTTTGGACACTTCGCGTTCGGTTTGATAATCTCCTTCGAAAACGACTGTTTTATCAGTCCAATTTATCAACAAATTATGAATACCTGCGCCACGCATAGCATCTAACATTGCCATTATCATAGTTTCATTTTTTGGCATTTTTATTAACCATTTACCATTTGCTTTAAGATGGACTTCGCCAAATTCGCCATCATAAGTATAATACACATGCCCTATTTTCGTTATTAATTCCACCGCATCAGCCAAAGAACTTGTCGAAATCGAGCCAGATATTTTTTCCAAAGCCACTTGATCCTCGACAATGCTTATATCTGTATCAACCAGTAATTTTTCCAAAACTTCTTTAACAGGCATCTTTTTAAAACTGTAATCTGAAACCTTTAAATCAGGCAACGAATCCCCAGTATTAATACGAATAATTTCTATCTTTTCTTCTGGGATAACGGATACGACACTTTGGTTGTCCCAATTCACCAAACATCTTTTAGGTAAATCAAGAGCAAAATGTTGCGCAGTATCCGTAGTCAATGCCGCTTTTTTAGGAAAAATTGGCACAGAGTTTTCATCAATCACAACATCTTCAACAACATTTATTGTGTCATAAAGTTCATCTTCGGTATATTGGCGTTTTGCGCAACCAGTCAAAACCAGACCAGCGCACAAAGATACAAATACTAAATTTTTTATTTTGCTGTATGCCATGTTGAAGTCCTTTTTTTACCTTTTGTTTTCAAGATACTACTATATATTCATAATTTTTTCAAACTCTTCCAAACTCATTTCATGAATAGGTTTTTGATTTGGGGTCACCAAACTTTTAACCTTTTCAAATTGTTTTTCAAACAAATCCATCACAGAAGCGACATCTGGTTCAATTTTTGCCCCTGCCTTTTTCAACCTATTTCCGTATTCTACTATATATTCCAAAACATCCGCAGCAAAAAAACGCCCCACATAATTTTCCAACGCAACACCGCCTTTTTCAATGCAAATCGCAGACAAAACTTTTGACATTTCGTTATCAAAGTTTGCTAATATTATATAATTTTGAATTGATATAGCCATTATTTTTTCCCGTCCTTTTTTTATATTATAAAAACTATTGCCACACAAACGCAATTAAATTATAATATAAAATATGAAAATGAAATATTTATTTTTTCTACTGGCTTTGACGGCATGTGCATCCGCCAATCGTGGTTCGATTGATGACGCAACTATTTTGAATTGGGAAAATGATGCCGTAACAACAGAACAATTTGTTCGCGACCACAAAAATTGCCTTGGAATTAAAGAATCTAGTTATACACCGCGTTCCAGGATTGCAAAACTGTTATCCCCGAATCAAAGCGCCCAAATGCCGGATTGGGACGGTCTTTGGGTAACATTTCAGTCCAATGAATACAAAGATGTTGGGCAACGCGCTTTGCTTTCTGTCCCGCGTAATCGGGCATCAAAAACCGTTGGATACTATCGTAAGTGTATGTTAAGACGCGGTTATTTATTGCGCGCACAATAAAAAAATTGTCTTGTTGGATATTTATTAAAAATGTGATATAATAGAAAGCATGAAAAAATCCATCTGGTTTTGGTTGTGTTTCGTTTTGTCAATTATATTGGCGATATATTTTGCTGTCCGCGTTATAACCAGCCAAATGGGGCGCGGGCCAGTATCAACAGTTCAAAGTATTAAAACATACGGAACGAATGCCAAGGATGATGAAATAATAAAACTTTCTTTGGGTGTTTCACCGGGAACCAATTTGCGTGCCATAGATTTACATCAACTTAATTATCGTGTTTCCAATATCCCAGGGGTCAAAAATTCTGCTGT
This sequence comes from Alphaproteobacteria bacterium, assembly GCA_024402755.1. GTDB lineage: Bacteria > Pseudomonadota > Alphaproteobacteria > Rs-D84 > Rs-D84 > Enterousia. Next base: position 2,813 of record JAKSTD010000018.1, on the reverse strand, counting down.
CCGCCTTTTGCCAAACGGAAAAATTATTGTAAAAATACAAAAACACAAGGTTATTGCAACCTGGACAGACGGTGCTTATTATTACCCCCTGTCTGCTGATGGCACAAAAATAAACACACCGTCCGAACAACGCAATGACAATTCGGTTGTATTCCAGGGTGATTTACCAAACAATTTATCAAATATAATATCCAGTGTATCTTCTATATCCAAATATATTGATTACATAAATATGGTGGAATCTAGACGATGGAACATACATACAAAAAATGGTACTGTGATATATTTACCGGAAAAAGACCCCGATACAGCGATTAACAAAATCAAAGTATTAAATCAAACCCATAAATTATTATCCAGAAAATTGGACATTATTGATATGCGCGATAGTGCAAGAATCTTGGTCAAAGAACAAAAATGAAATTATCAAATTCGTCATTTTTATGTCTAGATATTGGGACATACGGTGTTCGCGGATTTGCGCATTGCATAAGGGATGCGAAAATTATTCATTCCGCAATGCACTTTGTAAAAAATTCAAATACATTATTTGCTTTGAAAAGTGTAGTTGATGAATTAGAGCAACAATTAAACACACATTTTGATTCTGCATTTATAACTGGTAATTTTGGTGAAATGGATTTTCAAAATTTCACAGATATAATAACCTGGCGCGAAGAACATAAAATAACCGACCTTGATTTAAAACATCAAATTGCAAAGATACCAAGACCAGACGGTTTTTATGCGATGCATATTATCCCTGTGTTTTATGGCACAAACCACATACAGAACATAAACAACACCCCAATCGGGCAAATTGATACCAAGTTAAAATCTATATTCAGTGTTATTTCTTATGAAGAAGAACAAACACGATATATCTCTGATGTTTTACGGCGCGCACATATTCAATCTAGTGGTTTTTTTGATTCAACATTTTTACAAAACTCGATTTACAGAAAACCAAAAGAAAAAATTTTATTCCTGGATTTGGGTAACGAATTTACAACCATTTCGATATGGACTGGACGCGGACCATTATATATGAATAAAATCAAATTTGGTCAATATGATATAACCTGTGCAATATCAAACGAATTAGGTATCAGCAAAAACGACGCAGATACATTAAAAATATCTGTGGGCAGCGCGACACCAAATGAAATGGACAGATTTACCCCGGCTGATTCATCTGAAAAATTCGCATCTTTTTCTGTATCAGATATAAATGATGTGTTTATTCCAAAACTTTCAGAATTAATGAAAACTGTATATGTTCAATCTGAAAAATACATAAATCAATATAAACCTGAAAAGATTATTTTAACGGGTGGTGGAACATCCATAAATAATATAAATATATTTATCGAACGCATTTTTAAATTACCCGTGGAAAATTTGGGCGACAGCGCGACCATAAATGCTTTATCAGAATACGTATGGGCATCACATTTACCAGAAAGAAATGCTTATATTCAAAAACAACAAAAAATACAAAATGTCATCAACAATATTACCAAAATATTCAAAAGAAAAAAACGCAATAAAAAGGCAAAATTCATTCCAATAATGCCCAGCACTCTATGTTTTAATATGAATGATATGTCAACATATACTATGTTTGCATCTGCTGGAATTTCTGCGATACACGTTGATATAATGGATGGCTTTTATGTTGATAACATATCGGGCAGCATCGAAGAATTATCAAACATACGAACAAAAACCAAATCATATTTGCATGTCCATTTAATGACAGAAAGTCCGTCAATCTGGGCGCGCGATGCCATAAATGCTGGGGCAGATACAATCATAATTTCCACAAACACATCCGGGGTTCGTGACGCAATTAATATTATAAAGTCCGCTGGAAAAAGATGCGGTATCGCATTAAACCCAGATTCAAATATCGAAATATTAAAACCAATATTAACACAAATTGATGAAATAATGGTTATGGGTGTTGAACCGGGCGCTGCGGGTCAAAAATTTGATGAACGAACAATTCAAAAAATCAAAATATTAAACTTCACACGCAAAAAACACGGCTTAAAATATTTAATCAGTGTCGATGGCGGAATCAATCCAGATACTGCAAAATTATGCTGGGATGCCGGCGCAGATTTATTGGTAAGTGGCTCTTATCTTGCCAAAGCACCTGATTTCCCATTGGCAGTACAAAGTTTATTGAACCGTTAATTTTCGCCCATCGCCATATTGCGAAATATAAATATGAATAGTATTTTTTGGTAAAATATTTTTTGCAATCTCGGGCCATTCAATAAGTGTTATATCATTATCAATCGCATGCTGTAAACCAATTTCTGTTAATTCAGAAGCGTCCCCTATTCTGTATAAATCGAAATGAGAAATACCATCATAATTTTGAACAAGTGTAAATGTAGGACTTGGCACCACAGTATCATCGCCGCGCAAAGTTTTAATTATTGTTCGTGCAATCTCAGATTTTCCCATACCCAAATCACCATGCAAAGCAACCACCACCGGGGCATGCAAATTTTTTGCGAAATCTGTTGCCCAGACATGTGTTTCATCCAAACTATTTAAAATATATTCTTTCATTTTTATTCCACCAATAATAAATCATCTTCCAGTTTATGAATTGCATCACGCAATTCAGCAGCCGTTTCAAATTCCAAATCTTCGGCTGCTTTTTTCATTTTTTGTGTCAAACTTTTTATCTCTTTACGCAAAGAATCAGCATCCCAAACACCATCTTTATTATAAACGAATTTTCGTGTTTTGTCAGTTTTTTCTTCTTTTTCTTTGACTTCTTCAAACACAGATTT
>JAKSTD010000017.1 GCA_024402755.1 Alphaproteobacteria bacterium | reverse complement strand
CTTCCGCTACTTCTGGTTCGGGTTGCCGCATATCTTCTTCTCTTAAAACTTCTAAATTCAACGATTCTTCTTCACTGGTTTTATCTGTATAACTGTTCCCATATTGACCAGATTCGACAGGCAAAGATTCATCCAATGGCCTTTCTTCAAAAACATCTGTTTCTTCTATTTCACCTGGTTCAAAAATAGGCGCAGGCACTTCACTTTCTTCCACAGGAACAGGTATCATAGATTCCAGAACTGGCGTTTGTTCTTTTGCTGTCTCACCAGCAACACCTTCTTCTTTTTTATCTTCTTCTGTTGTCGTTTCCGTTGTTTCTTCGACCAAGATTGTATCTTGATTTAAATTCGGCATATCGTTAGTTTTAGAAATTTCTGGAACAACCGGCGCTTCGAAACTAATAGGTTTAAACGCAATATCATCATCCAAAATTTGCGGGTCTTCATTAAACAACGGTTTATCTTTTTCTGTTTCCTCTTCGCTGTAATCTTCTTCTATTTCTTCTGTATGCTCTTCTTGAACAAGATTATCAGCATTATCTTGTTGATATTGATATTCTTCTTCATCTTCTTCGTATTGGGGTTCCGCCTGTTTTTTCTTTACCCCTGCATTTCGTTTAGCAGGAACAACAACAGGGGCCTGTTTTTTTACGACCTGTTTTATTTCCCCAGATGGCAAGTTTAATAATTCACTAGCCAATTCGGCATCTACAGTTGCAGTTTCCAATCGACGTTGGGCAGATTTCAATCTTTCCTGGGCGCGCTTTAACTTTTCACCCGCGACATCTAATTGAGATTCCAATTTCAAAATTTTCGAAGCAGATTGTTTGGTTGGTTCACGACCGATACCTTTCTTTGCCTCAGCCAACTTAGCACGCAAGGTTTTGATTCGCGCCTGTAATCTAACGATAGATTCTTTGGTTTTCACGATTGTTGTGTTTGTTTTCGCGATTACTTCGTTTGCGGCATTTAAACGCGTCATCGCACTATGTCGTGCCGCAGAATCACGCAAAATCATCAACTGATTCAAAGATTCTTCCAACGAATCGCCTGCATCATACGCCTTTATCAGGGCATCATATATACCCAACCCAGAATATTCAATATCAAACTTTTGATATTTGTTATCTTGTTTTGGACGAATCGTTTCTAAATCAATACCATAATTACCAGATAATATTTCATCCCATTTTTTATCTGCATCAGGATTAATCACCAACAAAATATTAGGTTTACGGGAATTAATTGTATTATCCAAGACAAAAACCAATTTATCAGCGAAATCATAAAAAGCGCTGATTTCGTTGCCGTCTATATTATATTGACGCATAATCAACGAACCATATTGTGTTTGTGAATCAAAATTTTCTCTCTCGCCAATCATTGGTTTTCTCCGTTATTTTTTCTTTGGTGGTGTAAGTTGATATGCCTGGCGGCAATGTTCATAACAGTATGGCTTACCGATAAACACTGTTTCGCCACAAAAATGAAAATTTTCTGAATCCGGGTCGCCAATCGGCCAACGACACTGATTCGGTTTCAAACTTGCCATCTGCAAAGCATGCTGAATCAACAACTCATGCAAAGCCAAATCTTTTTTTGTTTTTTTCGAAGCTGTTTTAACCACAGTTTTTTCATTTGTATCACCTTCAACACTTGGTTTTACCTGTGGCTTCTTTGTTTCCTTTACCTTTTTTGTGGTTACTTTTGTTTTTTTATCTGCAACTTTCTTTACCGATGTAATCTTAGCCGGCTTTTTCGCCACTACCTTGGTTTCTTTTTTTGTTTTACTAGATTTTTTGGGTGCAGTATCACTAGCCTTTGCATTCCAGCCCAAACGATTCAATTTACCAACAACAGCATTCTTAGACATGCCTAACTTCTTGCCCATTTCAGAGGTCGACAACCCCTTACCAACCAGGGCTTTTAATTGTTTCAGCATGCCGCTGTCCCAACCTTTACTCATAATAAAAAATCCCTTGTTTTTATGTTCAATATAATTGTATCATAAAAACGAATCGAAAGGCAAGAGAGAAAACATGATTTATTATATATTTTTTTCATTGGTTTTAATCGGCGCATTATTTTGTGCTTGGCGCATGGCAACCACGGATTTCCGGCGACACATCATCCCGGATGTCTATCTTTTTCCGTTTTTATTTGCAGGATTGCTAACCACGACATTTTTCCCGTGGCCCGTAACAAGCACCGGTTCGGTTATCGGCGGTGCGATGGGATACTGTCTGGGATTAATCGGTGGGTTTATATTTGAACAACTTAGAAAGAACGCAGAACACCCCCCAATCGGTATGGGCGATATTAAATTATTGGGGGCAGGTGGCATCTGGCTGGGAACCCAGGGTTTATCTATTGCCATGATTGCTGCGTGTATATTGGTGTATGTTTGGAATTGGAAAAAACACGAAAAATATATTCCATTTGCGCCATTCTTTTTAATTGGTGGATTTTTGGCTTTGATTGCTATTCAATTTTTGATATAATAATAGAATAAGGAAAGGATGATAAAGGACTTTTTTAAATCTTTGTTATTCGTGTTCGTCTGCGCTTTCTGCGTATTTTCTGCGCGTGCGGCGGTGTCATTGTTTTCTGATTACGGTCAAATTCAAAATGTTCAACATTATTCATCCAATCCATTTTGGTCGCCAACCGCTCCGTATAATCAGCGATTACCACAACCCGTGTATGCAACGGGGACGGACCTTAATTCTGACGATTGTATCAAGGTTGTTCAATCTTTGGTTTCTGTTCAATGTATGGCGCGCGACAACTGTAAGAACACGGATTTATCGGATATTAGACCAACGGTAATGGTTCAATTATCCAATCTGCCGGGGGCAAATTATGTATCCGCTTGTTCTGGGTATATTGATGGTGTATTCGAATCATATCAAAAACAATATGGTAATTCTTTACCGAATCGCGCGGTTGCTTTTCCGGGCGCAACGACCCCAAATACAAACATTGATGATTCGGGCGGAATACAATTTGAAAATCCGTATAAACAACAACCCACAAAATGGCAAATGGAACAGAAAGAGCGCGCCGATGAATTACAACGATTACAATCTCAAAACGGGACAGGCAGCGAGCATTTATCCAAGACAGATTTTCCGGCGACATACGCCGATTTGTCTTTTTCAGAGCGCCTGGAAAACGACCGTGCTAGTTTGATGCCTTACAAAGACGCAGTTGCATATCGAACATTGGATGTAAAAAGCGAATCTGAATGGTGCGAAGGCGAACATGCTAATGCTCCAGAATGTGCTAAATACAGGGCAAAAAAAGAAGCCGCAGCCCAAACTGACAACAGTCAAAATGTTACCCAATCGCAAACAGGTAACAATTTTTCTGACCTTACAACAGATGAACAGAACGCAATAAATGCAATAATCGCCTTTTTAAATCCTCAAAACAATGAAGAAAAAATATTTTTTACAGATTTAGCAACAGATTTTGTTCCAAAAGCATTTAATGATGATAACTTAATGTTAGACAATTCTTTTGTTTATAATTTTTTAGCAGATAACGACCCTAATTTAAACAAATATGGAAATGCACTAACAACATTGTCTGGCACAGCTCAAAGCGAAGAACTGCATATTGATTTAGATTGGGATGATATTTTGATACAAATATCTACTCTCTTGGATACCACTGCAACAAAACGAGGGGCGCTTGTTTGTGAAAACAATCGTTCATATCAAATTGGGATAGATACTGCTTTTTGGATAGCAACCACAGCGGCAGCTATTGCATCTTTTGGAACAGGTGGTGTGGCAGCAGCTGGCGCACGAACAGCATTAGGCACAGGATTGAAAGCATTAGCAAAAGGTGCGACAAAAATAGGATTAAAGACAGCGGGAAAAACCATGTCGAAAGCGGGCAGCAAACAACTAGCTAAAGCAGCTGTTTCCATGGGGTTAAAACAAAATATGCGCGGTTGGGCTAATTATGCTGGTCGTGGGGTTGCAAAACGTGTAGCAAAAAGAGCCGGTGCTAATTTGGCAACAAAACGCGGTGTTTTATTGGCTTCTGGCGCAATAGCTGGTGTGATATACGAAACCATAGGAAAGAACACTATCGCTTCTCATTCAATACCACGCGAGAAAAATGCTGCTGGAACCTTATACAGTTTGGTAGAAAGCGGAACTTCAACAGAAATTATAAATTGTCAAGACCTTGATTATGGCGAAGGATGTTATGCTGTATGCGGACACGACAAGCCAGACGATGATTTAAATACAAAAGTTTTCAAACCAATTCTTGGACGAACATATTGTGTAAACGAAACAGATTTTACACTGTATGATACACAAACAAACGAACCTTTAATGATGAATTCAGACGAATATATTAAGGTAACAAATAAAATTCGTTCAGATGTTATTGACAAAGGCAAAATGAAAGACAAATGGAAATCTATGACAAATCAACGAAATGGTCGTCACGGATGTGACTGGAATGAAGATGATATAGATATGTATTTCGGGACTTATATTTATGATCCGGATACTTTGAAACCTTCAAACAATATGATTGTGGAAGAAGTTATTCGTATAGATGATTAAAAAAACTTTTTTGTTTTTTGTATTATTATTTTGTGTGCCTTTGTTTGCGCAAGATACGGATATTATGCTTACTGCCGAAGAAATTTTGGCGGTGGCACATCCAGAATCTGAAAATTTGACCCCATGTGCAACACAGGTTTTTACCCAGGCACTTTACGACGAAATGGATGACACGGACGAATCGTCACCCGAAGCCGAGATTCGCGCATGGGCGCAAACAGTTATGTTTGACAAAGATGTATTGGAAGAAGCACTAGATTGCCCGGAACTAAAAAATATTACAGACAGATTACAAACTGTAACTTTTACACCAATTTATTTTCAATTTCCAAACGGTCGTGAAATTACCATAAATTACGCAACACAATTAAAAGTGCTGGACCAAAAATTATTGTTGGCAGATAAACCAAGTTTACCAAACGGCGACCCAAACCCGCGATTGATGGATGCAAATGACCCGGCAAAGTATATAAACACTGACCCCGCTTGGTATGCGATTATGGTCGTTGAACATGATTCATTATCAAATTTTGTTGGTCCAAATAAAAACAATACTTTGTCCATAAAATGGATAAACGATAACATTGATGATATTTATCCACATGGGGCATTTTGTACCAGTAAATCCGCACTGGCAAACGACCATTATACAATTAACCAGGTTGTTCATGAACTGGTAGATTTAGAAAAAGATACCAACGATTATTATGTCGCCGGTGATGTAAATCTTGAATGGATTATGTATGCAGAAATTATCGGCGAAATTGCATTGACCATTGTTACGGTTGGCGCGGGCGAAGCTGCAATGATAGGATTAAAAGGCGCCCGTGCTGGCAGGATTGCCGCCAAATTAGCCCATAACGCTACAAAATTACGTAGATTTGAACATGTTGCACAATACGCAACCAAAGCAGAAAAAATTGCAGCTACATCTTATCGAATAGAAAAAAATTCAAAACTTGTAAAAAAAGCAAAACGTTATGAAAAAACATTAAAAAATATTGAAGACGCTAAAAAAGCAGGCAAAGATGTTTCTAAATATGAGAAAAAAGCAGATAAAATACTAAAAAAAGCAAAAGAAATTGACCGCGATATTACACCAGAAAAACTTAAAAATGCAGAAAAACTACAGTCTGAAACAGAAACTTTAATTAAACAATTGCCAGAAATGGAAAAAGAATTACAAGAAACATTGATAAAAAACAAAGAATTATTGACTGAAAAACGAAAGACATTAAAAGAAATAACAACAAAAACAAATTCACAAAAAATAAAAGAATATGAAAGATTACAAAAAGAAATGGATAAAATACGCGATTCCAAAGATTATGATATGGTTTTAAACAAAGCGAAAAATCCTGAACTGCAAAAACAAGCAGACGAAATTCTTAAACAAATTAAAGATCTTGAAAATGCAGACGATTTTAAAGACTATGCTAAAACGTATAACGAAGTCAAAGATTTGGAATCAGTTGATGATTATATCAAGACCGCAGAAACACTTGTAGACATAAGAAAATATCGCGCTAACTTATCAGCATACCGCCAACAAACAGGGAATATTTTTACGAAAAACCTTAAAAGAATCAAAGGCGGTTTTACTGCTTTTAGAACTGCAAACACTGGTGCAAAAACAATGACCAAGGCGGCAAAAGTTGCACGCGCTGGCATGTCTTCAAAAACCTCAAAAATAGGGGACTGGTTGATTGATTCTACTTTAAAACACGGGGGACGTATTGCACGATTCGAACGCGACCTTGGCGGACTTTATGGTGCCGTGCTTTTTCTTGGTGATTTATATGACAGAACATCCAATACATCACAACAATATTCAAATGGTATTGAATTTAAACCATTGTGTCTGCTGTCCGCAGATGATTTAGAGGGACAAGAAAACGAAGTCAATTATGGTATGTGGCTTATGTGGACTGGTAATTCCACAGATTCTGTTGACGATGATGCTGCTTATTTACAAGCAATGGATTTCGCAGAAAAATTTAATTATGTATTGAATGAATATCAAGACGAACACGGCAAAAACTGTAATGTAGATATTTATGTTGTTCGCCCAATAATTCGCCTTGATGAAACAAATCCCGATGAAACTACTGGCGAATTGTTTTGTCTGTTTATGAACGATATAACGAGGACATATGCGAACTAATTTTGTTGTATTTATCCATAAAAATATTTATAATGACTATGTTGATGGAAAGGATAAGTAATGAAAAAAATATTATTTGTTTTAATATCCACCTTTGCGATTGTTGGCAATGCGTTCTCGTACAAGGTTATAACGACCAAGGAATTCGGTAAAGACGACGCAAAAAATCAAAATGTGATTGTGAAATGCACAACCGATACTGGTAAACTTTCTGATGAAACATGTTCGCTTCGCCGATATGTGAAATGCATGGGACCGAACAAAAAAACACAATGCGATTCATGGCAACCATGGCGCGATTTGCGTGACACATCCGGAACATACGCAGATTGGAAATCTGCCGCATCTGCTTGTTGAAAAAAAAAAGGGTTAAGATAGAATTTATATTTAAT
>JAKSTD010000016.1 GCA_024402755.1 Alphaproteobacteria bacterium | reverse complement strand
TAAAATTAAATTTCCAGATACATTTATTGAATTACCTATTGTTGCCCTGTCAACTACCAATCTGCCATTTGTGGTATATTTGTTCCCGTTCAACATATCTGCACGTATCATTTTAAACCCGTTTGTATCCCCGGTTACACGCATTGAACCAACAGCCATATTCATAGAATTCATATTCGCACCAGAAGAAAAATACACACTGTTCGCATCAATAACATCCGCATTCAAATACACAGTATCAACATCCACTATCCTGGCAGAATCCCCATCAATGGTGCTGGCATTAAAAATATTATAATTATTCAAATGCAAATCACGATTCATTTGATTTAAATTGTCTTCACCCATCGTTCCACGATGCAAGAACTTTGATTTATCTGCACCTTCGAAATCACGCGTTATTTTATAAATCAAATCTCCAACATAAAAATCTTCCGGGGCAGACACAGCCCAACTTTGAGAATACGCAATTCCATCTTCACGAACAACCGCAGCATCTTCACCGATTTGTTTTGCAATGTTTGCAACCCTGTAACCAGGCAACCCTATATCAAAAGCCAAATAAACATCTGTAATTTCTGCACCATTTACCTTGTATCTATCAATAAAACCACTGTGTGCTGTTGGTGCAATTTCCGCGATTTGTTCATCGGTCATTTTTATTTCGACTGTATCATCCCATTGTGCTTGATTTATGCGCAAGAAATTTATAACATCACCACGCAAATTAACGATTTGATTTGCAGTCGCAATATCAGAAACATCGCGCGACATATCAATAGTTTGGCTATACAAAAGCGGTGTGACAGCCACAACCACTGCTACTGCCAGGACAACTTCTGTCATTGTAGCGCCGCATTGTGCGAATTTTTCTGCGCGATTAAAATGTTTTTTACAAACAGTCATTTCTGCCACTTTCCAAACATTGTTTTAGATTTATTCTTGTTTCTAATCTTTGCCAAAACACATACTGACAAATGATATTCTGTGCCAAAGATTTACTGTTATATGCTTCACCCAGACCAGTTATAATTTCTTTACACGAAATAGTTTTTCCATCTGTATCTTGGGCATTTGCGATAATTTCAAAAGAATCATTGTTAATAGTATCCACATAAACATCAGGTAACAAAGATGTTCCGGCAGGCCTTATATCAATCAACAACGAACCAGTTTGCCCATTTAACAACCCATACGAAGTTTGATCACGCAACGATATATTTGTAGTATATATGTTTGTAACTTCTATACCCATTTTTGTGTTATAAGACAATGTTTTTGAATCTATGTAAACATCCTGACCGCGCGAGGCATCAATATAAGAACCAATATCTAATCTATCTGTTACAAAACTAAAATTATCAGCACGCACAGCACCATGAACCACCCAATCAGATGGACCGGTAAACCCCATTTTTCCTTCACTCATAGAAAGTTCATACACAGCAGCAGAATTAGATTCAAATCCACCAGCCGTCCCAAATTTAGAAATCGTTCTTAGCGATAAATCACTTACATTTAATTCCCCACGCGCCAAAGACAGCGCAGCCCCCCCGTCTGCACTTTGGAATACAGTTCTGTTTGCATACAAATCAGATATCTTGTTTTTTCCATCGCGCCCGGACTCTACACCATAAAGAACCAGTGTGGCAAATTGCGAGGTTTCAAAAATACCGTTCCTGGCAAACAAAACCCCTATTCTGTCTATGGAATTATTGTTCATATCTAATTCTGCCAAAAAGCCAACATTTTCATCTGTTTCTTTTTTTGATACGATATCCGAATACATTGTATCTATGGGTATGGTTACCTCTATACCGGAACCAGTTAGTGTGGAATAAAATCCAATTCTGCGTACCAATTCTGCCATTTGTATCTTTGATAGATTTCCACCTTCAACTTTTATATAACTGCGGATTCCATCTTGATTTTTATCAATAACCAATGATAGTTTTTGTTTAAAATTTGTTTCTGGGACAAACCCTAGTGGCAATCCATAATGTTCCAAAACATCCACAAAAGCATTTCCAGATAACTCTTGTTTTTTGTATGGCAATCTGTCTTTTTCTTCACGCAAATATATGCGCGCCGCATTATAAGCAGTTTCTATTTGTTCCGTAGCGGTATACATTTGTGCGGCAAAATCTCTGGAAGACAATCTGTTTGCAAAAAATGGCATGAACGCAAAAACCAGTGTTAATGCCAATAATGCCTGTAACAAGAAATTACCACGTTGATTTTTCAAATAAAATCCCCCTCCTGCACCATTAAGCATAGCAACTGAAAAAAATTATTGCAATCAGTTTTAAGATGTTATAACATATAAGTTGTTGAGACATTAGGTGATAGAAAAATTATTACCTGGTTGAGAAAAAGTATTTCCATAGAAATAAAGAAAAGAAAATGGCTAATAAAAAAAATCAAACCCCTGTGGGACAGATGATTCAGCGCTGTCATAAATGGCGCCAAAAAAGAAAACAATTCATAGACCAAGCACGTCAAACCAGTGACGAAATCGAACGCGAACGTTTATTGCAAGCGGCGGAACATTATTGTCGTATCGCGAACGAAGAACAAATTAAAATTGATTCTATGCGTGACCCAAAAGATAAAAATGCCACAGTGGAAGAAATGGCAGAAGATAATGAAAATTCGGCAGGGAACGACTCTGGCGAAGAAGACGAAATCGGCTTTCCTGATTTTATAACAAATTTAAAGTAAAATCTTCATCGTTTTTTAATTGAAATCGTGTATTTATTTGCTATGCTTTTGACAGCTAAGGAAGATTCATGGAAAATAATTATACTGTTTTAGCGCGCAAATATCGCAGTCAAAATTTTGAGAACCTGATTGGTCAGGATGTTTTGGTTAAAACATTGACGACTGCTATAAACACTGGTCGCATCGCACATGCATATATTTTTACAGGCATTCGTGGAACTGGAAAAACCAGTACTGCTCGCATTTTGGCCAAGGCATTGAATTGTTTATCTTCGGACACAGCCACGTCAAAACCATGCGGCGAATGCGAAAATTGTCGCGCGATTGCGGCGGGTCAGCACATTGATGTTATGGAAATCGATGCCGCTTCGCATACTGGGGTTGATAATATGCGCGAAATTTTGGATGCTGCGCTTTATCGCCCAACAAATGCCAGATACAAGGTTTATATTATTGACGAAGTCCACATGTTATCAACCAGTGCTTTTAATGCATTGCTGAAAACATTGGAAGAACCACCAGCGCATGTAATTTTTATATTGGCAACAACAGAAATAAGAAAGGTTCCTGTCACTATTTTATCAAGATGTCAACGATTTGATTTGGCACGTGTTCCTGTTGAAACACTAAAGAAACATTTTGCATGGGTTGCAGAACAAGAAAAGATAACCCTTTCTGACGAAGCAAACGAATTACTGGCGCGCGCGGCTGATGGTTCTGTACGTGATGGTTTGTCTCTTTTGGACCAGGCGATTGCACAAACAGGGGGACATGTTGACGAAGGTGCCGTTCTTGATATGTTAAAGCGCACAGACCGTGGCACAGTTGTCAATTTTATGAAAACTGTTTTGTCTGATGATGTTAGTGCCGCATTAAATAAATTGGATGAAATTTATGTTAATGGTGCAGATTTAACAATGTTGCTTAATGACATGATGGAATGGACACATTGGGCGACACGCATGTATCCATCTCTTCGTTTACAGGATGCGTCTTCTTCGCCGTACACCGCAGACCAACGCGAAACCATAAAGAAAATAAACGAAAATATTTCTTTGAATACTTTATCCCGCATATGGCAGGTTATGGTTGCGGCTGTTCCAGAATTACAGGCATCAACTAATCAAAAGCAATGTTTTGATATGTTAATTGTGCGTCTTATCCATATTGCAGATATGCCATCTATTCCAGAATTATTAAAGCAAGATTCTGGTGCAATGCCTGAAAAAAAAACAGAACCGGTAAAAACTGTTGAACCCGAACAATCAAAATATATTGATATAAAAAATGCGACAGAATTGGTTAATGCGTTGCAGAATGCACGCGAATTGTTGCTTTATTCTTATGTCAGTTCTAATCTGGAAATTCTTGAATTCGGGGACAATAAAATAAAATATTTTGACAGACAAAATGATAAAAATTTTTCACAAAAGTTAACCGTATGGCTGCGGGACAATACTGGAAAAAATTGGACATTGGAAACAACAACCGAAGACCCGCACAAGGAAACAATTTCCGAACACAACAAATCTGAAATCGTGGCTGACCCGATGGTGGCAGATGCGATGAATTTGTTCGAAGGTGCAGAAATAGTAGGTGTATCTAAGTAATAATCAAAGGGTAAAAAAGATGAGAGAGCAATCGGGGCGTTCACTAATAGAAATCATCGGCGTTTTGGCGATTGGTGCGATTATGATATCTGCAACATACAGCATGTATCATTCAACGAACGAAAAACAAAAGCGACTGATTGTCAGCGAAGAATTAAAAGACATCGCACAAAAAACCCACATTCTACTGGGTTATTCTGGATACACAAATGTATCCATTGATTATTTAATCGAATCAGGTGTTATAAACAACGACCGCGCACCTGCGGGTGGGGACAACTGGTCTGTGACAAGTAATTTAGATGGCACAGAATTTTCAATTAACTTGGTTGATTTATCTTTTGAAGAATGTTCTTTCTTTGCAACAAAAAAATTTAATTGGGTGACACATTTAAACATCAATGGATATGACAATGCGGATGCTTCGTATTGTCTTAAAACGGGTGGCAATATCATATCATTTTTTGCAGAATAAGACATGAAAACAAAACAAATAATTTTTATTGCTTTTTCAATTATGTTGTCTGGATGTCTGCAATATCACAGTCCGGAACGGGATACATGGAATCAATATTTATATGGCGCATCGTTTATGGACATGACCGAATCTGCCAAGACCGCAAAATTGCCTGTATACATGGGGCACGGTGGCAAGGTTATTACACAAAGTGGTAAATTATCTGGCAAAATGCAATACGGTGATAAAAATAACATAGATAATGCTGTATTGGTTAACTATATGGCGAATCTGGAATATGAATTATATGACGCACTGCGCAAACCAGGATTATCTGTTCAGCGCGCAGGCACAGATGTTGTGATTATATTAGTGCGTGATGCGATTATGAAACCAGATGTCGCGGACATATCTGTTGACGGTGCGAATACATTAAAAACCATTTCAAAAATATTAAACAAATATAATGCCACTTTCTTTGAAATCGCCGGATACACAGATTCTATGAAGGATAAAAATGCTGCATACGCTTTGTCGCTGGATATGGCGGAACGTGTTGGTGTTTATTTTGCAGAACATAATGTTTCCACATCGCGAATGTTTATTGTTGGACGTGGACCTGCACGCCCGATTGCCGCCCAAGATGATATTGGAAGATTGATGAATCGCCGCGTGGAAATAAGATTAAGCCCTGCCAGATAATCATTGATTTTTTATACAAATCTTGCTATATTCCAGTCAGTTAACCAATAAAAACAAAGGAAGAAAAAATGGCACAAACAAAAGAATTAAATCCAGCATTAAAAAAATATTCAAAAATGGGCATTATTGCGGCGGCGGTTATCGTTGTTGCGATTCTTGGCATCTGGGGAATCAGCGCGATGAAGCGCGGTGTTGATACACAAACCGCATTAAAAGAAGTAACCGAAAATGCCGTCACTGGTGCAGATTTGCGTATTGCGGTGGTCAGCATGGACAAAATTCAAACCGAAGCAACTGTATTGGAAGACCTGCATAAACAACGCGCAAATTTAGAAAACAAATTAAAATCAAAACTGGAAAAAGAACAAAAAGCGATTGAAAAAGAAAAGGCGGACATCGAAAAATCTCAAGATATGTTATCCCAAGACGCCTTGCAAAGACGGGTGGTAGAATATCAAAAACGCGTAAATCAATTTCAACGCGATTTGTCTGAAAATGCCCAGGCGATTGAATCTGCATATCAAGAAGCGTTAAGCACTGTTCAAAAGAAACACCTGGACCCAATTATCGAAGGTATTATTGCCAAGAAAAAATTAGATTTGGTAATTGATGGTCGTATGGCACGCACAGGCACAAACATAAATGGTTTGGATATCACAGATGAAGTAGTCAAAGCATTAAATAAAAAGATTTCATCTGTTAAAATGTCCACACCAAAAGGTTTATAAAACAGTTATTAAAACGATTAAAAAGAAAACACCCGCGATTGCGGGTGTTTTTTTGTATTACAAAAGCATCATTTTATAACTGTGCTTTTATTTCTTGGACTTCGTAACATTCGACACGGTCACCTTCTTTAATGTCGTTATATTTATCAAAACTCATGCCAAATTCTACCCCTGCGCCAGAAACTTCATTAACTTCGTTCTTTTCGCGGCGCAGTTCGCCAATCTTGCCATCGTAAATAACAACATTATTGCGCAACAAACGAACAAACGCAGATTTTTTAATTGTCCCTTCGCTGACACGACACCCAGCAACACGAGTTCCTTTGCCGACTGTAAATAGCGCTATAACATCTGCGTAACCGATAAATGTTTCGCGTTTTTCTGGTGCTAATTTTCCAGACAATATTTCTTTGATTTCATCGGTTATACGATAAACAACACTGTGATATCTTATGTCCACACCGTTATTGCGCGCCATATCACGTACCGCAGAATCAGCACGCACATTAAACGCAATTATAACCGCACCAGATGCAGTTGCCAACCTTATATCGCCTTCGGTAATTTGACCAACACCCGCAGACAATAATTCAACACCCGCCTTGTCCGAATTAAACCCACGCAACATATCAGAAATTGCTTCGACAGAACCCTGGACATCTGCGCGCAAAATAATTGGCAAAGTTAACTTCTTGGTTTCATCGCGTTTTGCAAACAATTCTTCCAATGACGAACGTTTAACAGCATTTGCTTTATCTTTTGCTTTTTGAATACGATACGCAGCAACTTCTCTTGTTTGCGCTTCGGTTTCCATAACATGCAATTCATCGCCCGCAGCGGGAACAGATTCCAATCCCAAAACCATCGCTGGTTGACCTGGCTTTACACTTTTCACGCGAACACCGCTTGAATTAATAAGACCGCGAACACGACCAAATGTTTCGCCAACCACAAACACATCGCCCACAGACAATGTTCCTTGGCGAATTAAAATAGTTGCAACAGCACCAAGACCCTTTTCCATTTTTGCCTCAACCACA